>NZ_JBEBMB010000034.1:0-8655 GCF_040081915.1 Xenorhabdus sp. SGI240 | reverse complement strand
TTGATGGCATTTACCCAGCACAAGAAGTCGCTTTCCTGCGTGAAGAGTGTGTTAGCCGATGGCGGTTATACCGGAGAAACCTTCGCGGAGGGTGTGCATCATATATTGGGTGCGACGGTCGAAATAGCCAAACGCAGTGAACTCCATATTTTCAAGGTGATACCCAAGCGGTGGGTCGTCGAACGTTCATTTGGTTGGCTGGAAAAATGTCGACGATTGTGGAAGAACTGTGAGAGGCATTTGAATACCAGCCTTCAGTTCGTCAATCTCGCATTCCTTGTCGTGCTGTTGCGTAGAAAAAATACTGAATAAGCTCTTAGGTGACTGGGCAACTCTACTCACCCAAAGCCCGATTTTCAGTAACACCTTAAACAAAATCTTGGTTAAATTACGCCAGCATGGTGGCACTGGCGCTTGTCATGATATAACTACTCGTGTGAGGTGAGAAAATGGCAAACAATAAACATCAACACACACTAAAAAGTTTTTATATTTTCAACTAATGCTCTTGAAAAATTCCAGTCATAATGTTTGTATAGACGATCTAACGTAGCAAATTTAGCGCCAGAATAAAACATTTCATATTGCAAGTGCCTTGAAGCGAATTCTGAACCAATAGCATCCCAAACCAATTTCATAAGTCTAATTCTATCAGTAGGTGACATGACTGATGAGTACTGTGTTTTTTCAACAAAGCTAAATATTTCATTATTTAGTAAGTCATACTCACTTGATGGCAGCATAATTACTCCACCTCCTGCCAGTTTTCTGATAATATTTATCATCTTAGGATAAATAGATTGTGCTATAATTTGGCAGGCATAGAGCTGAACTTGATCTGGAATATAAAAACCATTATGGACGTTAGGATTATAAATTAAGTTTTTAAATAATCCTTCAATATTCATCGCATAACAAGCTAATTCCGCAAGATTTTCTTTAACAGAAGGAAATTTATCAATCCCATTGGTTTCTGCCATTTTCTGAGCTAATCCAGTAAGAAAATGCAATTTCACCGCATATCGAGCTTGGCTTTGTGTATCCATCAAAACCTCTGCACCAGTTGAATGAAATTGTTTACGACACATATCAGTGTCTTCAAAAATAAAGACCCGTTCCCAAGGAACTAGTACATCATCAAAATAGACAATAGTATCATTCTCATCAAACTGGCATGATAATGGATAATCTTTTGGATGCCCTGCGACTAACTCGTAAGAACGTCTTGATATAATCTTAATTCCTTCAGTACTTAGTGGCATCGCAAACGATAAGGCATAACGTTCATCGACACCAGATTTGAGAGGATTTTGTACACCAATAAAAATTTCATTTGCAAGAGGAGCTGCTGTTGCAAGCATTTTTCCACCTCTCACAATAATTCCTTTAGAGTTTTTTTCAACTAATCCAAGTGAGTGATAAATATCCTTTGTATGCTCACTTGGCATCTTTGAACGATCTCCCTGTGGGTTTACTAGAGCATAAGTCAAATAAAGATCATTTTCACTTACATAGGTAAAATAGTTTTTTAATGCATTAGAACGTTCTTGTGAGTAAGATTCAAATACTTCAATATGAGTCATCATTCCAACAAGTGCAGATGCCACATGATCAGGACTCCTACCTATCCAACCAGCGCTCTGCATAGCATAATCATAAGCTGTTTGGCCACGTGCTATAAGTTTTTCATGTGAAGAAGGAAGTTCCCAGTGACGAGCAATCCGATGACCTTCCCTTGTCAGGAAGGTCATTTTTTCAAAATTGAATTTCTGATAATCATACAGATTAGCAACTGTCCTAATGGCATTCTTAAATGCTGGATGATCAACGTGATTAGTGATTTTTTCTCCATTGATAAAAATGGTACGTCCATCACGTAAATCATCAATATATTTATCCCCAGTTCTTATCATCTTTTCTGCTCTACCCTATTAGTTAATTAACTAGTTTTAAAGATCAAGAAAAGAAATCTTTCTATTTAGTATTGAACGACCAACATATAAAGAAAATTGCTCCCATTGAGCTCCAACATGACTGCGATACATTTGTGTATCATTAAAATATTCAAGAATAGGTGCACCTTTTAATGTTGCTGATGATCCTGCATTCCGAAAAAGTATATCAACACTTTCACACGCCAAACGACCAGCTTGCTGCAATAAACCCCATAAACGTAGATTTTCATCTACAGTCATAGGTGATCTATCGTATTCCCAACGCTGACAAAATGAAGCATATTTATCGAATACATTGAATAAGATAGCTTCTGCCGAATCCGAAAGTAGCATTGCTAATCCAAGTGTACGGGAAAATACTATTTCGTTAATATCACCTGGTTTCTCGTATTTTCTAAATTCTTCAAGAGCAGCTTTACTTGCACCAACAATAGGAACAAGTATATTTGCATGGTAAGGTGCCATTAAGTACCCTAAATACATGGAATTTTTATGTATTCTTGTTCCTTCTGTACCATTCTCAACTCTTTGGTCGGCATAAAATCCTCTAAAAGGAGCAGACATTTTTTCCGGCACAAATACCGATGTAAGGCGTACACTATTTGAACCACTAGCCCACATACCCAATGTCTTATGTTCCCCCCAATCATTCAGTATTTCAAAATCACATCTAGGAATAATGAAATTCATGGAACACTTATCACCATTACCCAAATCACAAATAGAATTGAGAATGACATGCGTTGCATAAGTAATACCACTGCAATAAGGAAAGATACCGTCAAGAATATATCCTTTCTTAACTCTCTTACATGTACCCGCTGGAAATGCCTTATGAGCCGCAATAAATTGTTTTCCGGTATCAAATAACTCATCTTGTACATATTCAGGCCAATGAGAAGCAACCAAGAAAGAATGGGAAGCACCCAAAGTTAAATTCCAACCCAAAGAAGGATGTCCTTCTGATATTACAAGCATTATTTTATAATATTCAGAAAGCGAAAACTCCAATCCCCCATATTTTTTATGGTTGTAGTAAGCGGTAAAACCCTTGCTCCATGAATAAATTATGTAAATCTTGAGAGTAAGTTCCAATCTTATTATGTTCTTCTCGTTTTTCCCGGAGGCATTCTTTCATATCCAGAGCAATACTATGAAATTTAGAAAATAATAATGGCGTAGTATTGTTAGATTTTTCTGACATAGAGTTCATTATAATCTGCATTTTTAAACCCTTTATTATCTATCTATTTCCCTGAAGTGAGCAGTAAATTGCCTTAATATTTTAGGTTCATATTTAAAATCAAGAGGTTTTAAAATGTCAGCATTTTTAACAACTTCAATTAAAGAATCTGCGACATAATCAATATGGCTGTTAGTATAGGTCCGACGAGGAATAGTTAACCTCATTAATTCAAATAATGAAGGTTCTTGTTGTCCACTGATTGGGTCTCTGCCCATCATCAATGAACCAATCTCCGTAGCTCTCACACCACTTTCTAAATAAAGAGCATTACAAAGTACTTGAGCAGGAAAGTTTTCTGGTTTTATATCTGGGAATATTTTACGGGCATCTACAAATACAGCGTGTCCACCTACAGGTGTCTGAATTGGAATACCCGCTTTTAATAATTTACTTCCTAAATATTCAACTTGAGAAATTCGGCTACGTAAATGATCTTCGCTCAATGCTTCTTGAAGACCAATAGCCATGGCTTCTATATCACGGCCAGCTAACCCTCCGTAGGTTATAAATCCTTCCATTGGTACACATCTTATCTGTACTTCTCTAAACAAAGACTCATCATTACGAAAGCAACATAACCCGCCAATATTTACCATACCATCTTTCTTTGCAGACATTGTAAATATATCTGCTTTACTAAATATCTCTTTAACTATTTGTGAAATTGTTTTATCAGAAAAATTTTTATCGCGTTGTTTTATGAAGTAAGCATTTTCCGCAAATCGAGCCGCATCAATGATCACAGGTATACCAGCACCTTTCGCCATTTCTGCAGCAGAACAAATATTATCCATAGATAATGGTTGTCCACCAACACTATTACAAGTAATAGTAATCACTATAGCCACAATATTTTTTCTATTATTTTTAATTTCATAACCAAGACTATTTAGATCAAAATTCCCTTTCCAATCATTATATATGTCAGTCTGTAAAGCAGAAGGGCAGATAAAATTTTTGACTTTAGCTCCCGCCATTTCTACATGAGCTTTAGTTGTATCAAAATGGTGATTAGATATAAAAATTGGTTCAGAGGCTCCACTTTTTTTGGCTAATTCTACAAGGTGTGGGAATAATATTTGCTCAGCTCCTCTGCCTTGGTGCACAGGAATTGTATATTGATAACCAAACACTTCTTCGACAGTTTTTGATAGCTTATAATAGCTCTTGCTACCGGCATAAGACTCATCTCCCAAAAAGATCCCTGCCCATTGTCGATCACTCATAGCTCCTGTACCACTATCAGTCAATAAATCTATAAATACATCCTCCGCTCTTAAAAGAAACGGATTTAATCCGGCTGTTATCAAGGCACTTTGACGTTCAGCTCTAGTTATCATTTTAATTGGTTCAACCATTTTAATTCGCCAAGGTTCTGGTATAGATTTAGACATATATACTTTCCTATAATAAGTAATAGATATTAATATAGATTTTTCATTGAAATTATAAAAATGACTTCAATACTGAAATCTGTTTTTCGCCAAGCTCTATCTTTTTATTATTCAACATTTTTTCTATAGCTATAAATCCTTTTTCTCCATATTTACGAATATATTCTGAAACATGTTCTTTTGATTCAGAAAGGAATGCTATATCAAATTCTAACATCTCTCTGACAACCAATAACGGTACAGGAGAACGTAATGGTTTAAAATTAGGGTTCCTCAACCCACCTTTAGAACAAAGATTAAAAAACTCACCCAACATCAATCCATTACGCAAAAAAAGTGGTTTCATTTCATGATGCAAACGAGCAATATTTTCTTCAGGGGAAATATCACTCCATATACTAACAATTGTTTTAAATTGCGTTGAATCACCAGTGCGAGGTTCCTTATCAAGAAATAAATTTAAAAGATTAAGGATATGCTTTTTAATTTTATCCTCAGTCATTCCTTTTGTTTTTACTTCAGTAATCCAAAATGTTTCTTTTTTCATAGATGTAGGAGAAAAGGGGCAAACAACACCTGACCTTCCCAAATCAGTATGTGGATTGCATAAATAATCTATACACCACTGAGCTATAGTTTTTATATCTCTTGTATCTGTCTCATCTGGTAACAATATAACTTCTGATATAGGAATAAGTTTTGTCGCACAAGATAATGAGTTCAAATTCATATCCACAATAAAGTCTCCTGACTAAATTTTCATATCAAAATTGATTAGAGTTAATAGCTGCCTTTTCATTTCTCAATGTTATAAAGCAAACAATAACAGACAGCATTGTTATTCCCATTAATGTATATACCAATACACTAAATGAATCGCTATAAATAGCTAGTAGTTCCTGCTCAGATAGATAAATAAATGAGTCTCTAGCATTATCAAAATTACCTGTTGTCAAATTACTTGCTGCTGTAGAAATCACATTGTGAGATTGTTGAGAAACTTGCTGTAAATTCATCTGTAGAAGAAAATTTAACATTGCTAGTGCGCCTGCAACACATATTGCCTCACCACAAGCTCGCATCGTCGTAAAAATGCCTGTTGCCATTCCTGCTCGCTCTATAGGAACTGCTCTAATTGAAAGATCATCCATTAACCCCCACGGAAACCCAGTTCCAATCCCTATTAACATCAGTGGAAAAATTAACTCTGTTGATTGTGCTCCAATAGGTATATTTGCTAACCATGCTAACCCTACTGCTGCACATAATAAACCAATACACGAAAGTGTTGGCGCTGAAAACCAGCGAGTTAACAATGCCGCAAGAAAAGGAACAACAAGCATGGGAGCCGATAGTGCGATCATGACTTCTCCTGCTTTAATTGCACTATAACCTTCAATACCAATTAACCGAATTGGGAATAGAATAAGTAACACAATAAAACAAACCGCGGTTGCCAGTGGTAAAAATTGTACTCCGACAAATTTTTTAAACCGAAAAAGCGATAGATCTAGCATTGGACGGGCATGTGATAATTCACATTTAATAAAAATAAACAACATCATGATGGAAGCACTGAACAATGCAATAACAGAAGTACTTCCAATACCACTCTGCGGAATTTGCATAATACCGAATGTTAGTAATACTAAAAATGCTGTAAAACTAAATACACCTTTAATATCGAGTTTTACGGCGTTGGGATCGCGCGATTCACGCATCTGAATAACACCAATGACCAGTGCCACACCACCAAACAAAGCTCCCAGTAAAAATACAGACCTCCAGCCAAATACTTCTATTAGAGTACCTGATATCACGGGCCCAAATGCCAAACCCACACCAAAAGCTGTTCCTAATAAACCAAAAGCTTTTGTTCTTGCCCTTCCATCAAATTCCTGAGCTAATGCGGCATTCCCTCCAGCCATCGTCAAAGCGGCAAAAAAGCCTTGTATTCCACGCAATAAATCAAGAAAAACAACACTGCTCGCAACACTAACAATAAGAGAAAATAGTGTGAACCCAGTTATACCACCCACGAACATCTTCTTGCGTCCATATTGGTCAGCTAACGCTCCCGCTGCCATGACAGCACTACCAAAACTTAACGCAAACGCATTGATAACCCAAGATAATGCAATCGCACTACCTCCTAATTCAGATTGGATAGCAGGTAAAGCTACAGCTGGCCCTGTATATTCAAGAGGTAAAATCATCCCAGCGATACAAACAGCAGCTAATACCCAATAGCCACGCCATGGTTTCTTATTTTCTACCCGCATACCATATCCTCATCAAAATTTTAATAATTTGATTTTACTTATATAAGATCATAATAATATTGCTATTTGCTCAAATAAAAATTGTGGAAATAACATGAATCATGATCTGGCTCTCTGGCATCTTTTTTTTCGGATTGTTGAAAAAGGAAGTTTGATAAAAGCAGCAAAAGATTTGCGATTAGATCCCTCTGTTGCGAGTCGGCGTTTAGCTACTCTTGAACATCAGTTAAAAGTTCAATTAATTAATCGTTCAACTAGGAAATTAAGCCTGACAGATGCAGGAATGCTGGCTTATGAGAAAATGCGCCCTTTACTAAATGAAGTAGATAGTATCTTGAGTGATATCAGCGGTAATTCACTAGCGGGTAAAATTAAAATTACTGCCCCAGTAAATTTTGGCGAACACTATGTCACACAATGGCTAACGATATTTCAGCACAAAAACCCAGACATTATATTTGACTTAGTTCTTTCAGATAATTGTCTAGATCTCCGGCAAGAAGGAATTGATCTTGCAATCCGAATTGGAGAATTATCAGTCTCAACATTAGTCGCTAAAAAATTGGGTAATATTTCTGGGGTATTGTGCGCAAGCCCTGCATATCTGACCAAATATGGAACTCCACTGCACCCACAAGATCTGACAAAACATAAATCTATTATTTATTCACTGCATCAAAATGCCTACCCAGCTCGCTTACAGTTATCCTGTAATGGGCACATAGAACGAGTAGAGCTGTCCAGTAGCTTTCACCTTAA
The DNA here is from genome assembly GCF_040081915.1 of Xenorhabdus sp. SGI240. Classification (NCBI taxonomy): domain Bacteria; kingdom Pseudomonadati; phylum Pseudomonadota; class Gammaproteobacteria; order Enterobacterales; family Morganellaceae; genus Xenorhabdus; species Xenorhabdus sp. SGI240. The sequence continues at coordinate 1,019 of NZ_JBEBMB010000034.1, read as the reverse complement.
TAATGTGGGAGCAATTTACCAAGCAGTATGTGACGGAGCTGGTATTCATGCAGGCCCAATGTGGTTATTCAATAAGGCTATTCAAGATGGAAAGCTAATCAGACTATTATCCGATTGGACTTTACCCATACTTCCTGTTCATCTTTTAAGATCACAAAATAGTTATGTCCTCAACCGAATAATTGCATTAAGTGATTGGATTGAAAAATGTTGGCTAACCGAAGGAATATAATAATGGAGCATATATCTCTATCAATACTAAACTACCACCGACTAAAGTCGGTGGGTTAGCGCAGCCAGGACTGACGACTGAAAGTCGTCAAACCGTCCTGTCTAAACGTGCATACATCAAAATATTTAAGTTCAAGGTCACCGTCTAAAGACGGTGGTTTTAACCTTTCATATGGAAAAATAAACACGATCCTGCTAAACAACTCATTAATTTTCATTTTCTTTATATTTTCTTATTACATTTAGATCTAAATAAAATAATAAACAATTGGTCACTATCATTATCCTTGATAAATCAAATGTATCATAAGTTTTAAATAGTGAAGATGATTTATTATTTATACATAAGCGGGAATTCACATAATAAGTGTAACGCTCGAAAGGAAATTTGGGCAGAGTTAGCTACTGATCATAAAAGGGTCGGTAACTCACTTGCTGCTGACAGCCTATTCAGAATCTTTTTCAAACGTGACTATTTTTCCTGTATCCTATCGGAGTGAGAAAAGCCTATATTAGTGATATCAGTCGAGACGTTTTTCAGGAAATTGAACCCTTGTTGCTCAGCAGTCGAAAACGCACACGTCCCCGAAAAGTCGATGTGTATGACGTGTTTTGCGCACTGCTGTACCTACTCAAGAGTGGTTGCCAGTGGGATATGCTCCCCAGTGATTTCCCCAGTAAGAGTACCGTGTACTACTATTTCAAACTTTGGACAGAGAGACCGTCAGAAACGGAGCCAAGCCTGCTGGAGCAGGCGTGAAAACAATGCGGTTGGCGAGGCCCGCAGC
>NZ_JBEBMB010000033.1:0-2364 GCF_040081915.1 Xenorhabdus sp. SGI240 | reverse complement strand
TTGATAACCGGCTTCCATAGCTGTAGCGGCTCGCGTTTATCCGGTTTTTCGGCTCACATTAATTGCAAATGAAAATCCCCGCGGACTCACGTAAACTGCGAATGAACTTGCAATTATCTTTCCGGCTTGCAATCCATTTCATCCGGCTCACGATAACCGCAAATGAAAAATGTAGTATTTTACAGCTTCGCTTTCACTGGGCCTAATGGAAGCATTAGCGTGTATGGCTCTAACGGTGACTGGGCGAAGCCAAGACGCGTATAGAACGATCGGGCGCTTTCATCAATTGCGTGGACGATTATAGCTGAAATGCCCACTTGTTCCGCCGTACTGACGACACGCTTCCAGGCATCTTGGAGAAGCAATGCTCCTAGCTTCTTCCCCTGATACTCCACATCGACAGCCAGACGGCCGAGAAGCACCACAGGGATAGGATCTGGCATATTGCGTTTAAGCGATGGTGTAGATTCAATATGATTAATTGAGCCGGCGCTTAGACAATAATAACCAATAACGTCTTTTGTGCCTTTCTTGCAAATAACAAATGTGCGGCTCGCGCCGGGCTTATTATTTTTTAAAGCCCGGCGCGAAAGCCATTCGTTTAATGTTTCATGCTGGCAATAAAAATCATTGATATTATGTTCAGCCGTTAATATTTCAGGTGCGCTTATTCCCACGGTGCTTTATATCCCATGAGTTTTTTAAAACCTGCATTATCAGAAAGCGGTTGCTCCAGCATTTGCATGAACGCATGATATTTTTCGTCGTTAACGAAAAAATGGCACTGATCAAGTATGGCCTCTTCGGCTGCACGGCAGGCAGCATCCAAAATGAAATCAGTTCGGGTCTTTGAGTGCAGGTTTGCCGCATGGTCAATAAGCTCCCGTTGGAAGGCTTTCGCCCGGATGTTAATCGGGGTTTCTTTAGGTTGTGTTCTCATAAATCACCTGTATAGCAAATTGGTAGACAGTCATTATAGCAAATGTATAACTAATAGCTATACACTTAACTGTGGCTACTCACATTTAATCCGGCTCACACTCACTGAAAATGAAATCCCCAATGAACCAGAGTCACTCAGGGTAGGTATCGATGCCTGGGTCACGGTTGAAGGCGTATCCTGGGAAGTGGAACCGGACATGGCGGGCGAAAAAGTGATTATTCTGTGGGGATTGTTTGACGATGAGATACTTGTGGACTTTGACGATGAAAAATGGGGACCTTATTATCCGGTTTCGGGGCCGATCCCCTTACATCGTTACCGGGCTTTCAAGCGTGGCAAGGCGGCTGAAAGGTCTGATCGTATCCGTGCGCTGGCCAGCCAGCTGAATTTGCCTGTCAGTGCCCTGTCGGGACACGATATCCAGCTACTGACCAGTGAGGTAGAAAATCCACCCGAACTGCAACATCAACCTTTTGATATCACTGAACTCGAATACCATTTTCCCACCTTCATTGCAGCAAAACTGGCTATTGCGGAGGATTTGGCCATGCCACTGGCTAAATTATCGGATGAAGAGCGGATGTTCATTGAGGATATTCTGGCCGAAACGCTCATCCGCACGGAAGTCCTCGCCCGTGTCAGAAATTATTTCCGTAACAGACAATCAGGAGAAGATCATGCGGGTTGAAGTGATGGAATATTATGGACTGGCACAGCCCATTGATCAGGCGGGCTATTATGAAACAGCACATCATAACCAGCTGATCAAGGACATCAAAGGCGCTATCCGCGAGGGGCGGCTGGTTGCTGTCTGCGGCGTAGTCGGAAGTGGTAAAACCGTTACCCTGCGCCGTTTGCAACAGCAACTTCGGGATGAAAACAAAATCATTGTGGCTAAATCTCTGTCAGTCGAAAAACACAGCATTAAGCTTGCCACGCTGATTAGTGCATTATTTTACGATCTGACACAGGATAAGCTGGTACAAATCCCCAAACAAGGTGAACGCCGAGAACGTGAATTGCAAGAGCTGGTCAGGAAAGGCAAGCGGACAGTAGCGCTGTTTGTGGATGAAGCCCATGATATAAACGGACATACGTTAACCGGGCTAAAATGGCTGATGGAGGTCGTGGAAGATGGCGGTGGCCGCTTATCAGTGGTTTTGGCAGGGCATCCCAAACTACGTAACGACCTGCGGCGGCCCACCATGGAAGAAATCGGCTACCGGACAGATATTTTCACGCTGGACGGGATCACCGGCAGCCAACGGGGATACATTCAGTGGATGCTGAAAACCAGTATGGGAAAAGGGAAAACGGAAGAAATACTGACGACAGATGCCATTGATTTACTGGCAATGAAACTCCGTACCCCATTACAGGTTCAGTTGCATCTGACGTTGGCTATGGAAGCCGGTTATCAA
>NZ_JBEBMB010000032.1:0-97749 GCF_040081915.1 Xenorhabdus sp. SGI240 | reverse complement strand
AAAGTCGAGCATCGCGTTATATTATCTATTTTAAAATGTAACAATGTGGCCTGACCAAATACCACCATATGTCACATCTCTATCATTATCATTACCAATTTGATAATCAAAGAAGATCTCTCCATCATGGTAAGGAAATGCTAAATTATTATTTAAAAGATTATAAGGGATATTAAATTTCAATGTTGCTGTTTTTCCTCCTATTTCATCTGGTTGATAGGGCATGTCACCGTTAAAAACTTGCTTTGTCGTATTGTTACTTGCATTAATATATAAATTTAAGATGACTTTTGAACCTAATTTTATTTTAGTGCCATCGCTAAAATCATTAGTTCCTGTTATCCTGACAAACAGGCCAGCATCGTCTGGGTTATTGGCATGGTTCGATATGGTTTTGTCAATGATGGAGCTACCCTGATTTATAAGTTCATCGAAGCTAGAGTAAACTTGGCACGGCTCATATGTTCTATCAATATCACTCCAGGGTTGATTTGGTTTTCCTCTATAAATAACATCAGTAGGACTGGATTTAGCGATTATATTGTCACTTGGTTTGATTAAGAAATAATATAATTTTGATGGTGCATCTTTTTTGAAAATAAAATAAGGTAACGACTTTAAACAGGGCTCTCTTTCCTTATTATTAAGGATTCTGATGTAGTACTTATATTCATCGTTAACAAAAAATAGTAAAAAATCACCCAATTTATAATCATTGCATGGTGATATATCTACCCAGAATTTACTTTCTCCTTCTGATTTTAAATTATCATTAATAGCGGTTACGATATTTAAGGGTTGACGATAATCTTTAACATTATCAACAAATATAAATATAGGATCATTAGCAAACTTAAAGTCGGTTGAGTTTAGTATGGTAGAAGATAATTGAATAATCGGTAATACTGCTTTTTTCGGAGAAATGTAAAACTCCAGCTTTCCTTCTTCATCTGAGTTTACGAAAATACCCTGATCGTTACCAAATTCATGAACATCTATTTTTGTAGTTTTATCATTGTGGTAAATATTTATTTCTTTTAACTCATTAATGACATTAGCTTTTATAAATACAGGTACTCCTGATAATGTTTTTCCATTTTTATCTCTTAGAATTGTATGAATTTTAGTTGATAGAGAGCCAATTTTGGCGTCGGTAAATGAGATTGGAATAACTATACATGGGTTATCAATATGTAATCTCACTGAATCCGAATCAATAATTCTTGCTGTGGATTGTAATGTTTTAGTTGGAAAATCGGTTGACGATGTTTTTACACTAAAAGAAATTTTTTCATTTTCTGCTATAGAGTTAGATACAGTAAGAGTGACTGTTGCTGCCGCCTTTTTTTTACTGTGATCTAGCGTTAAGGAGATAGGATCAAGTGGTACAGTAATGTTTTTGTTATTATAAAATGAAATAGTAGAAGGGTCATCAATATTTTCATCAGATGATAGCGTTACTGTAAACAAAAATTTTTGTCCGATAATTAAATCGGCATTATTAGGTAGGGAAAACTCAATTGTACCAGCCATATTTTTATTTCCTTTTTTATTTTACGAAAATTAGATTTATACCAATCCAACTTCAAGATACGTGTTATATTTCCCCGCGAAGCGGGGAAATATAAGGCCTCGCGTCGTCTTGCAGATTGCAACTTGAAGTTTATCGCGTATAAGAGCGCTTCTACAATCAGCGCTCATATTTAATATTTTTTGTTAATTAGTTACCTGTTTCACCAGGGCCTGCGGTTGTTTCAATATTTGAAGTCCATTCTACACTATATTTCAAAAATTGATTTTGATAGAACTGATAGTCAATATATATATAACCATGACCTTCTATACCAGAAATATCCTTATAAGGAATATGGAAAAAAATAGAGTCTGGATTACCGGAGCCACCAATTTGAGCTAAAGGTATTTGTTTAGTGTAAGATTTTTGGAAACTGTTATTGTCTGAATTTATATACATTGTCAGAGTAATATCTGTTATATCTAATGGGACGGGATTTGTCTCTGCATTCGAACTAATATTATTAGAACGTATAATTTCAATAAATAATCCATTGTATTTATATCTAGGGTATCTCATTATAGCATCATAATTAATATAATTACCCCAACCAGGTTGTAATATGTCATCTGGCCCAACACCAATGCTGGCATGAACTATACAAGGTTCAAATTCTCTTTTAACACCTGCAACAGGTTCATAAGGAACACCACCTAAATAAGTGACTGGTAGTGCTTCAGAGTATAAAGCATCACCTCCTTTTTTAATTACAATATAAGAAAACTCATATGATTTAGCTTGTTGTTCAAAAATTGAATATGGTAATTCTATACTATATTGATCTAATTGCTTATTTAGATCTTCAATAATCACAGAATAACCAGTAAAATTAGTAATTTTAGTATCCAAATCTTTAACAAAGAATAAAATTATGTCACCTGGTGAAGCTTGATCATAACTACTTATAGACACCATGAAATATGATAGTCCCGAATTTGCGTATATACCACTTGGGCTGTAACTTAAAATATCGGGTGTACCTATAGAGTTAAAAAAAGTTGGTTCACTATAGTTAATGATATAAATCAGTTTATTAGCTTCACTTCTAATATTAACTACATTACTTAAAATATAACTCCATAAGCTAACTACACTTACTAGTGTTGTTTTAGGATATAGATAAAATTTCACTAACCCATTTTTATTCGATGTGATAGTTAATCCTTTATTATGGCCTACTTTTTCAAGAAAGAGAGGAACTGTATTAGTTTCATCTTTAAAGCTAAACTCTTCCATTTTATTATGCTGTTGAGATGTAATAAATACTGGTGTACCTACCAGTGCTTTTTGAGTGTTTTTATTTTTCAAAGTTGTATATATTGATGTATATTTTGGTTTTCCACCATCTAGATGTATTTGTAAGAAAGATTGTTCAACAAAAAGTGCCAATGAATTCGGATCAATTTCATTTGTTTTACCTGTAAATGGTACAAACTTGAAATCATCTTCATTAGTCGTTGCATCAGTATAAACGTCAAAATTAATGTCAGAACCATCTTGTACCACCCCGCCACTTGGATCCTCCACAGTAAAACTTAATTGGGTAGAGGCTTTTTTATTACCATTTGTGTAAATAAGTTTAATAGGATTATTAATATCTTGATCAAATTTTATATTTTTACTGACATTTTTTATGAAAACACTTTTGTCCATTAAAATAAGTTGATCTGAACTTAATGTCACCGTAAAACTAACACTTTGACCTATAATTAAATCTGCTTTTTTATTAATTGAAATTTCCATTTTGTTATTTATCATTTCATTACCCACAATTTAATTTTGATTAAATATCTATACCAATCCAATTTCAAGATGCGTGTTATATTTTCTCGCGAAGCGGGAAAATATAAGGCCTCGCCTCGCCTCGCCTCGCAGATTGCAATTTGAATCTTATCGAGTATATAAATATTAGTAGCCTAAATAAAATATGCTATTTAATTTTATTTTAGAGTTCTGAGTGTAATAAAAATAGAGTATTTTTAGCTGGCACCCCGCATCTTACTTATAACTTATTTATTAAGTTTAAAGCTTACATTTAAGATAAATTAAAAATTTACATATAGATGCGGGATACATAGCTTATAAAATATAATGATTAAAATAAGTGTATTATTATATGGTTTTAACTATCATTGGCTTTTCACGCCTACTGGAGCTGCATAGGTATCAATAGATCCATTCCAAACTACACCATATTGTAATTTTTCATCTAAGTAAAATTGATAATCAAAACTAAGTCCTCCATATTCTACACCAGCTAAATCCGTATAAGGAATCTGGAAGAAAATAGAATATTTGTTACCATCTCCGCCAATATCATTTAATGTAATTGGTTTGTGATAAGTAAACATTACATTTCTATTCGGTGAATCTATATACATATTTAAAGTAAACTCCGTTACACTTAGTGGAACCGTATTTACTGTTGATTTAGGATCCTTAATATTAGAACGAACAATTTCAATAAATAATCCATTATGTTTATAGCCGGGATATTGCATAATGCTGGCATAAGCAACACCATTATGAGTTGGAATAATATTATCAGGGCCAACACCAATACTGGTATGAACTAAACAATGTTCATAACTTCTATTAACATTCGGGTTAGCTTCGTAAGGAATACCACCTAAATAAGTTACCGGTATTGGTTCAGAATAAAAAGCATCGCCATTTAATTTTACTGCGGTATAAGAAAACTCAGATGTTTCACCTTGTTTAAAAATAGCATAAGGAAGCGCTATGCTATAATTATCTAACTGTTTCTTTTGATCTGTGATAGTTATAAATTGCCCACTATAATTTCCGTTAACAAAAAATAAAATGACATCATCATTTTCTACTCCATCATAGCTACTTATTGATGCCAGGAAATTAGGATCTGTAGTATGTGCTGTTAATCCTTCGGGAGTATTACCATCAATACTTGGCATGCCTATAGAATTAAGATAACCCGGTGCTTTATAATTAATAGCATAAATTACTTTCTTAGCTGGGATCGAAATATTAGTTATATTACTCAAAATAACAGTAGATAAATTAAGTACACTTACAAGTGAAATTTTAAGATGGAGATTAAATTTTATTACACCACTTCCATCTGAAGCGATAACAATTCCTTTATTGGGACCTTCTTTCTCAAGAACAAGATCATTAATATTTCCAGCATCCTTAAAGGTAAATTCTTCCATTTTATTATGCTGTTGTGACGTGATAAATACAGGGGTATATTTTAATGATTCCTGTGTGTTTTTATTTTTTAACGTTGCATATACTGGTGTGTATATTTTTTGACTCCCATCTAATTGCATTTGTAAGATATTATTTTCAATAAAAAGTGCTAATGAATTTAAATCAATTTCATTTGCTTTACCTGCAAATGATATAACCTTGAAATCACCTTCACTCGTCATTGCATCAGTATGAACTTCAAAATGAATCTCAGAACCATCTTGTACTGGTGTACCATCTGGATTTTCCACAGTAAAACTTAATTGGGCAAAGGCTTTTTTAGCAACGTCTAGATAAATAAGTTGAATAGGATTATTAATATCTTGATCAAATTTTATATTTTTACCGACATTTTTTATGAAAACATTTTTGCTCAGCAAAATAGGTTGATCTGAACTTAATGTTACCGTGAAATTCACGCTTTGGCCTATCACTAAATCTGCTTTCTGATTAATTGAAATCTCCATTTTATTATTATTCACTGCCTTAGCTTTACCGGTGAAATGCACTTTATTAAATGGAGTTTTATCCGATGTAGCATTAGTGTCTATATCAAATGTAATATTATCACCATAATTTACTGGGTTGCTTCCTACCGTCTTAAGCACTGTAAAACTCAAATTAACAGATGCCGTTTTATTTCCTTTCGCATAATCAAGGTTAATAGGTTTGTTAATATCTTGATCAAATTTTATATTTTTATTGTTGCCTGTTTTTACTGTTATAGACTTACCTCCATCAATAGCTTCACTTGAAGTCAATGTTACTGTGAATGTTATTTTCTGACCTATAAATAAATTATCAGACGGTTTAAGTGAAATTCCCATGTTAGTATTAGCTGTCATTTTATCATCTCGTGTTATTATTGCTATTAATAAATCATATTAATTTTATTCCGTTTAAAAAATTTACTACAGAAATAGTTATTAAAAATAAACTTACCACATGAAAATAGTTTTAATATCACCTCACTTGTAATCCTTTTAATTTTGATTCTCAACATAGCCGTATAAAAAATAAAAAACTAATGAAAGAAAGTTATCACCTGATAACTTTCTTTCATCGCGATAGTTGATTATATTCACACAATTATTTTTATCTTGTGCTTTTACTTTTCTATTGTTTTAGTTAGTGCACTGTAACAAAAAATAATACCTTCCGTCTGTTTATCGAAAGTATTATTTTTAGCGTCATAGATCCTAAACGGTTTGCTATGACTATCAGAACCGGTATTGTTTACGATAATTGTGACTTTATCGGGGCTACGACCAGAGATGTGATCAAATATTCCCCAATCGTATAAATCAAAATTTCCACCCCATTCATTATGTAGAGAATAAAAATCTGTGGGATTGTTAGGGTCATATGCTTCCTTATCTGAATATAAATCTTGAATTACTCCTTGTGGGGTATTCTTATTTTGACAATTAATATTTACACCACTTGGATCTACGTATTGATAGTTCGGGATAGCACCTGATGATTTATTAATATTAATTTCATACTTGTATAATTTAATCTCTCCGCTATCCATCGTGACTTTTGTGTTTATTTCAGTAGTTCCAGGTGCATTAAATTGTATTGGGCCAGAACCATCACCAAAGGCTAACATAAATATTCCATATATTGAGTTGGTTTTATCTGGCGGCAAGTGATAAGCAATATCGGTTATTTCCTTATCATCATAAAAAGAGCCAGAATTTTCTGTCTCTCTTAATTCTCCTCGCAACGAATCAAAAACAGTGTGTGGGTGATCCTTGCCACCTTTATTATTAAAATATTTAAATACTGCTGTATTGTTTTTATTATAAACATATAGCACCGCAGGTTTCGGAACAGGGTTAAATGCGATTTGTGTATCTGCATCACGTTTCACATCAGTACCATCTGGTTCAGCCATGGTTAATGTTACAGTGACATTTTCAACACCGACAGAGCTTTTTAATTTTGCATGTAAATATCCTTTATCATCTGTTTTAAGTCTAGTCTCCTCGTTTGTAGGATCTTCCGGTGAATAAGCTTTAGGCTGAGGGAACTTAGTTTCCTTAATTTTGTCATGGTCGTGTGTCCACTGCGCACCATTAAACGTATACTTGCGCAGAGGCTCTGTTGTCCCTTTTTTTACAATCAATGCCTTGTAGTGATATTCATCGGTGCCATTACCTTGTAATGGATTATTTGCATCAAAGTCCGTCACTTCAACCGAGGAGATATCGAACTCCGGTGGGGGGTCAACAAAATTCATACCTTCTGAACATGTCGGCGCAGCCGGTTTTCTGCCATCGATATCAATACACGCTTTCACCTGCTGTGCCTTACTGCTAACGACATTCACTTGCAGTGTGCCATCTTTGGGGTTCACTGATTGAGAGCTATCTGTTGATGGTGGTAATGGCGATAAGGTTACATCTGTCGCTTCCGTACCATTCTGGTTTTGAGGTTTAGACCACCTGAACTTAATATCTGGCTCTTTATATGCTGTCTTATTTTTTTCACGCCATGCCCTTGCAGTAAGAAGATATTTTTCCTGCCCGCCAATAGTGACATCATGATCTTTTGGTTCCTTCTCCATGGTAATTTCCGGCCAAACAAAATTAATTTTATCCTTTGATTCTCCTTGACTGGATTGGCCATCAGCAGAAGTAACAGAAGCTATAACAATAATATTTGAAGCCTCAATGGGACTGGTTAATGTTGCCGTTATTTTTCCAGCATAATTGGTTTTCTCTGAAGAAGTCGTTGGTTTAAGGTTAATATTATCTTTAACTTGCCAACTCACTGCCTTATCTGATACGCCTTGACCAGCCACATCGGTGACTGTTGCCGTACAGGTGTAAGTTTCAGTGACTAATACAGGTTGTTGCTGCTCATTAGTGGCTTTACAGAGCACATTAATATTTTCAGGCTCAATAGAAACCGCTTCAGCGGTAACGACCGCATGGTGTTCAATAGCTAATGAAACCTTCACACCATTTAATGGTACTGAGCTATCCAGTATTGCGATCAATTTCCCTTCTTCATTTGTTTCTGTTTTTTGTGTTGTTAGCTTAACCTCTTGTCCTTTATCGTCTTTTGCTTGCCATATTACGCCATCAATAGGCTGGTTAATCACTTTGTTCTTCTGACGATCAATAACAGTGGCTTTAAAGGTATAAAATTTTCCATCACCGACCGTCAGGGGGCCTTTGGGGTCCACGGTCAGGCCACCGTCAATATGGTAACTGGATGTATCAGCAATAAAAGCAACGGGCTTAGCTAAAATGGGGGGCTGCTGATTTTCAACAGAGAGCGAAACGGCAACACTATCGACAACCGATACACTACTCAGTTTTGCCGTGAGTGTTCCACCTGCTCCCGTGCTGTCAACCCCATTTTTGAAAGTGAAATTAAGCCCCTGGGTATCCTTGTTTTTATCCCAGTGAATGTTGGAAATGTTCTGGCCTTCCGGCAATGCACTTCCACTTTGATCGACGATATAGGCCGTATAGGTGTAAGTATTTTGACCATTTGCGATTAGCGGACTTTGATGATCAATCATAATGCGATCAACACGATATTCTTTCGGATCAGCAACAAAAGAAACCGCTTCGGCTGAAGCCGATTCCTTGTTTGCAATCGAAAGTGTCACCACAACGTCCTTTAATGGCGTTTTACTGCTTAATGTTGCGTTTAATTTCCCGTTATTCGTCTTCACCGTACCTGTTGGAGCTTCGACAGAAATATCCTTAATTTCCTTACCCGCTAAATTTTTGCCGACAGCACTCCATTTCACATTATCAACGTTATCGGCCGCTAAACCGCCATCAATGGTAATGTCTGCTGTATAAGTATATTTTTGTGTACCATCCGCCACCAATGATTTTTTGGGGTCCGGTGCCACACTCAATTTATTGTCTTTTATTTTGTAGTGAGGTTGTTTTTTGCTAAACGTCACTGAACCTATTTTTTGCTGTGGAGCACCGTCTAATTGTATATAAATATCGACTTTTTTATGGGGTTTTTCACTCAATAAAATGTTAGGTATTAATTTCCCTTTTTCATCGGTTAATTCACCCTTTTCATTCGTTTGGGCAGGCTGATTATTCCATAAAAACCTTAAACCAGAGCCAGTGCCTAAAGCCGGTTCGGTTGTCCAGGCAACTTTATCGATTCTGGCATTTTTAACAAATTTTCCAGATGGGGAACCTGCATAAGTAATAATGGGTGAGCCAAACGTATACCCATTTTCTTTTTCGCCGGTTGCTATCGGTGATTCAGGTGGAATGATATTTACTTTTCCCTCTATCATAAAAGGCAAAACCTTCATAGGAATCTGAATCGGTTTTGTTTTTTTCTGACCATAGATTGTATATTCTAACAATATATCAAGCAGGTAATCATTTTTATGTGTTTCCTGATAGCTGGGGAGAGTAATAACAATACTCTTACCTGAGTCAGAAGAAAGTTTCCCCTTGTTATGTAGAAATGCTTTATCTGAAACAATCCAGCGAATTTTTTTAATATTAATATTAGAGGGGACGGGTAGATTAATGGGTATCTCTTGATGGCCATATCCGACAATAGGCTCTAACGCGATCAGTATTTCTTGTTCTCTTTTTACATGATCTAAAACAATATGATTATTTCTTTCCACCAAATCATAACGGCTACTTGCTAATGTCCGCATTGAAGCCACATTAGCGGGTGACAATTGAATACTAAAGGGAACCCCGAATTTATAATTTAAGTTTGCCAAAAACTGTGTTTCAGTATGGCCACTTTCCCCCTGCTTATAGTCAACGCCCATGGTAACTAGTGGGATTGGGGTATATGTCAGGCCAAACTTAGCCAGGCTTGGATTTTTCTGTTTAGTATCACGGTTGAATAAAGTGACCTTATCACCAAAATATTGCTCATAGGTTAGTTTCATTCCCAAATTAGGGTAAGCCGGCAAGAAAAACTCCCCATTAATGTCATAACCGTTGGCGGGACGTTCATAATAATCCTGAAAGGTTCGTGATTTTTGCCAGTCGCTTAAACGATAATAGGTATTAGCGGAAAGTTTAATATAATCGCCCCAGATTTCTCCTCCTAGTCCCAAACGTTGATTTTTTCCAGTAAAGTCATGATCATAGAAAGCATTTAAGCCATACATCCAGTTCTGATAGAAATAGCGACCACCTAAACCCAGATTCATGGTATTTCGGCTATCTTTGTTACGATAACCCAATTGGGAAAAGAACAACCAATCTGCTTTGTCATCGTAAAGGGGTAATAGTATATCGAGTGAGTTATTTTTCAGCGTCCATTTCCTGTCTAACCCAAAGTTGATTCTGACAGTACCAAACTGAGATAACCATTTTTGAGTTTCTGAGGATAGGGTGTTATTAAATTTACCCAAAGCATAGGATTTTGCTTGTTCCGCGAGTTCTGAAGGGGAAGAAGATAAAATATGACTAGCTTTCTGGATATTGCTGATAATGATATGTGGGGAGCTCAGATCTGAAGTGTCATTTTTTTTTTTAAAATGAGTATACAGTTTGTCATCAGTCTTGACAGTAGCTTCTGCTAAAGCGTTAATAATTGTAGAAGGCATGAATAATACGTAGAAGAAAATAAAAAAACCAATGATTTTTCTAGTATATGATGACATATGTGAGTGCCTCGAAAATTTCATAGCAACCGTTATTTTCACTTAATTTCCCATCTCTTAAACAACCCCATTTATTCCCGTATATAACTCTAGTCAAGAAAACTCAAATTAGCATCATTCAAAATAGTTATCATATCATTAGCAGAGTATCTTGGATTTTCTCTTTGACTCAATTGAAATAGCGCTTTCGAGCAGGGGAATGATTCAGAGGCCTTCTATACACGAAGTAAACTAATTTTATGCGTGATCATTTGCTTTCATGATAATCGTATTTCACTTATTATGCGAAGCCTGTGATAATAAAAATTTATCAATTGATAACCTTTTATCATTGGTTTTTGAGTTTCACTCTGTTTATTCTAAAGCAACATCAGAAGAACAATTCTATAGTGATAATAACAATGAATTATTATTTCATTGATCTGAAGGGGTTCATATTTAAAATAATAATTGATGTGGCAGTTTTTTTAATTAAAGCATGAGGTGATAACATGTCAAATAACAACAGTAAAATGGAAGTTTACACTCAACCTAATGCGAGTTTAATCATAGGTCAGTATGTGATTTTTGTTGCCATATTAAGTTCGGATAAACCGATTATTTCACTGAAAAAAATAACTAATAAAAATTATGATAATAATACACAGTTTAATTCGGATATTACTTCATTTGTTTGTGTAAATAATGAGCTCACTCAGTGTTATTATATTTATATTTTCATAATAAAAGTAATTATCCTTAAAATAACCAAATGAATTTAATTGTAATGCATAAACCAATCATAAAGTTTATTATTTTATGGGTTTGTTTTTAAAGGTTTTTTCAAAAAAAGGCTTTTTATGAATAACAAAAGCAAAAATATTTTATTGCCACCTATATTTCCTCAAGGAAATTTAAGTGCTGTAATTAATATACCTGACGTTATTGCAATGAAAATTAAGTATGTAATGATGCAGGTGAATAAATATGAAGGTGTGGAATTATTAGATAAAATAGAGGGTGAGATTTATGTAAAAGATAATATAACCACTAAGGTAAAAAGCGTTCCTTATCATGTTACATCAGATAAATTAAAAGATAATTTCTATTTTTTATTGTTTCGAGTTAATGAAATGGATATATCAGGTCTGTGTGAAGCCAAATATACAGTAACAGATTTAAATGGTAATCATCTTGATTCACCAACATCAAATATCACTATTATAGGGGGTACTAACATGAGTAATGCCGACAATGTGGTCATTTTTCTTGATGCTAAAAGTTCTATATTAAGTTTACACACAATAAATCTTAAAGAAGGTGTTAGGCTTCAGGCTAAATTTAAAGATCTTGTAGTTGGTGATACCATAATTATAGAGGCCAAATTTTTAAGAGAAGATAGTACAGAGTTAATAACTATCCATTCTGACAATATTGATTTAGACTCGAATGCAATAAATGATGGTCATAAGGACCATACAATTAAAACAAATGAAGTTAATTTTTTAGAAGTAAAATATATTGTTGCATCCTTTACTGTTATTAATAAGAAAATAAATCAATATCCTACACAAGTTTCCATTTTAAATGATTTAGATACTGTCAATATTAAAGTGAAAACAACTAAAAATATAGGCAGTAGTCTAAGTGACTATCCAGATATAAAGCCTTTTTTAACCGCAGTAATATATACTGGTTCAAATAACGAACCAATAAATGCTCGACTGACAAATGCCAAATTTATTGATGATACTCCTGAGACAGTGGTGGATAAAATTGATGAAAATGGTGTAGCTTATCTTCATATCTATAGTGATGATATTACTAAAAATAGTGCATTAATTCTTAACTATGAAGATCCAGTGATTGCCTGTAAAGTTCCTTTGGATTTTGGCAATTGGATGTCATCTTCAACGGGAGAACTCTCTTATACCTATAGTTCTTATGGTGTCGCAGATGGTACTTGTCAATGTTTACTTATTATTAAACTCTTCTCAGAAAATATTACGGGGATTACAGTGAATTTCAATAGTCCTGATATTAAAATTAATGGTGCGAGCAATATTTCAGAAATAGATAGTCCTGATATTAAAAAAATATTAGTTTATGAGTTGACATCCACGAAAGCGGTTCGCTCGAATTTTACTATTAATGTTAGTGGTATTTCTATGGATCAAATTAAGAATACTATTGTTTTTACCGATCCCCTTACATTTTAAATAAGAATATTATGAATATTTCAGTGAGATTTTTTCAATCGTATCGACTCTATCAAGGTAGAGCTGCTACTGATATTCAGCTTTTAGTCCATGATGAATACATTGATTTGGCTGAATTAGGTCTAATTCTTGAATGCTCATTAGGTAGCTTTATTATTAATGGTCAGGATACAGGCAACAATACACTTTCTTGTTTTACAGATAATGGCGGAGAAGTTTCTGTTTCGATTGTCGGTTCTGAAATAGGTGGTGATGGTCACTTAACAGTCTCTCTTCAAGGCAATGGTAAACAGATTGGTGTCCAACCCTATCATCTTAAAGCCACGGCATATTATACACTTAACTTTAATGTTATTAATGATTATGCAATGGCTGATGGTGTGCAAAGTAATAAAGTCACGGCGAAGCTTACCGGAACAGGTTCAGGAGTAAATCTTACCAAGCGTAATCTGGATTTAAGTGTTACAGGTTCCGCTTCTTTTGAGAAAAACCATGTAGTTCAGACCACTTCTATAGAGACTGACGAAACAGGCAATGTGAGTTTTGAACTTTATAATACCAATAAAGATGCTGAAACGGTAGTACTTACGGCTTTCTTGGATGTCAGCAAAGCAGCCCACGCAACCGAACAAATCCATTTTCAACGTAATCTGGATTGTGACGCAAATCCCCCTTCTGATGGAAAATATATTAGGACCATCTTTAGTTATTATCTTGATAATAAATATTATCTTTTGCGTCAGCGTCAATGTGATCATCTGGTGACTGTACATCAACTAATATCAGGTGGAATGCAAAGAGGTCAAACGTCCACTGGGCAGAAGTGGGTAAATTTTTATGATTTAATGTTTCCTTTCGTGCTTGATGAAGAACAATATATTTTTGGGTTAGCCAAGAATTTTATTAATACGTCAAAAAATACGTATAAATCTTATTGGATAATTGCAAAATTAGATGAAAAAGGGCACAAAGAAATCATCGATAGTGGTTATTGGGACAGTGATTATGATGTAGGGTTTTCCTATAAAACAGGTGAAGGTCAATTTATTTATCTTCATAGTAAAGGTAAAAATGATCAAGGTAAATTTCCTTATATTATACGGGAAATATTGCCAAATGGAAAAATGGGAACAATAATAGAACAAAGTGATTGGGATAATTTTTATGGGGCGACATTCTTCTTCTCAATGGAAGGAAAAGAATATATATATATCCATACGAGCGCTAATCGTGCTATGTTTACTTATGAATTAAATGAAAATGGAAAGATAGGTAACTTAGTTAACCAAAATACTTGGGCATATTATTATTACCCGCAGTTCCCATATGCTATTGGAAACAATTATTATTACACAGGACAAAGATTCTACGATAATTATTGGTTTGTCAGTTATCTATATAGTGGGGGAATACCTGATAGAATAAATGAACATCAAGATTCATGGGATAGGAGTTATCAATATCTGGTTCCATTCTTTATTGATGAGTACCAATATTTTTTGCGGCAGGATCAGAGTAAAGATCATTGGTACATTACAGAAATCCTTGCTGATACGCGTATGGGGAATGATACCGATAGCAGTATTAATCATTAAGTGCCATTAGTATGTAACTGATTCAACTAATATTGATAATATTATAACGACTCCCGCCAAAGCTAACATTTTGGGGGAATCTTTGACTCAATTAAGCTGAAAATCGGGTATCTTTCTGTTTCGGCCAGTTGTATATATAGGTCATAGCCCATAAGGCGTTTTATCTCTCAAGTTATCGTGTGTCTATGCGAGTTGTAAAACGCCTCTTATTCGCCAATTTGGCTTCTAATCTTGTGATTGTCTTCCGCATGATTATTTTCAGTGTCAGCCACATCAGTTCTCACATTTTCAGCTTGTGGCTCGCTAATTATGGTGGTTTCCGTTTTCGCTTCACTTCCCTCTGCGTTCTCGCGGTTGGCTTTCGCTCTAAGGTATCCCTCCAGGCTTAAATAGTAACGCCGAATATTTTCAACGTAACGATAAGCTTCATAGCCACGGGCATAGCCATAGGTTGTATTGGCGTAATATCTTTTCTTGCTGAGCAGGGGCAGGCGCGTTTTAACATCCAGCCAGCTGTCTGGATTCCCTTTTTGTGCCGCGGTTAATTTACGGGCATCAAGAAGGTGCCCATACCCCATGTTGTAAGCGGCAAGGGCAAACCAAATGCGCTCATCCTCAGGAATGGTTTCTGGCAAACGCGCCATCAGGTAGTGCAGATAAGCCATTCCGCCTTTTACACTCTCCTCCGGATCCAGCCGATCGTGAATTCCAGCCCATTTTGCTGTCGGGCGTGTGAGCATCATCAATCCACGAACACCAGTAGGTGAAGTGGCTTGTGGGTCCCAATGTGATTCTTGCCATGCAATGGCAGCCACCAATTGCCAATCAAGCGATCCCGCGTATTGTTGAAAAATGGGTTGATAGGTTGGTAAGAGCGTATTGATGGCACGAATAAATGAAAGGGTATCGAAATAATCGAATGAGCCGACATGACTGAAATATTTTTCTTGTAGCCGCGACATGATGCCGTTTTCAGTCAACATACTGAAGAAATCGAGCATAGCGGAGTAGAGGCTATAATCGCCATTACGTTTTAAATACCAGGTTAAAGGGCTTTCTTCACTGACATCAAAAGCAACGGCTAAATTGGGATGAATGCGCTGTTGCAAGGCTAAACTGAGGGAGTCACTGATGGTATAGTCGATTTTTCCCTCGGAGAGTTGTTCGAGCAATTGCTGCGTATTCTCGTGTGGTGTTTCTTCCCAGGTTAACTCAGGATAAGACTTTTCTTTCCACTTTTTCAGTTCGCTTACATGAGCTGAGCCTGCCGTGACGATGAGTCTACCTTTTAAATCACCAAACGAATGTGGACGTGTCGCCCCCTTGCGATACACCAGTTGTTGTATGACTGAAACATAGGCTGGGCCAGTGCGTGTCTGGTTCAGCCTGTCTTTATTGTAGATAAGCCCGGCAGCCAGGAAATCGGCTTTATCGTTTTCCAAGTCGTCAAAAAGTTGCTTAATGTTGGGACGAAACTTAATCACCAGTTTAACGCCCAGATAATTGGCAAACCGCTTGATTAACTCATAGTCGAATCCTGTTGGCTCATTTTTGTTGTTAAGAGAGATCAGAGGAGAGCTGATGGTACTAACCCGTAGCTCTCCTCGTGCCAGAATTTTGTTTATCTGCTCCTGCTGTTTATTGGGCCAATTGATATTCAGGCCGATGATGGCAGCAGAGAGGAGCGTGATAATTATGATAACAAAATAATTTATCTTTATGTTATTCAAATAGTTATCTCTTTCCAGAACGATTAGTAATCGTGTGAAGTGCAAGATAATAGCATGGTTAAATTTCCAGTAATCGAGAATTTTGCGTAACAAAAGGGGGATGTGCAACCCTATTAAACCTATTTTGGCGTTTTATTGAGTCTATTATTGGGGGGATAAATCACCGCGCAAACGGTTTCGTCAGAGGAAACATTCCTCTATAATGCTTGCTGTTTCCTGAGGCATCAGTCAGGCTTTGCTTCTAAGATGAGAGAACCTATTATTATGGAAATTCTGCGTGGCTCACCCGCTTTATCGGCATTTCGCATCACTAAGCTCCTTTCCCAGTGTCAAGATCAACATCTCCCAGTTACTGACATTTATGCAGAATATGTGCATTTTGCCGAAGTTAATGCCCCCATCACGGAAGATGAGCGAGAGAAATTAAATAAACTATTAAAGTATGGTCCCTCTTTGGCCGAACTTGAGCCTAAAGGACAACTTATATTAGTCACGCCTCGCCCTGGCACGATATCCCCTTGGTCATCGAAAGCGACAGATATTGCCCACAATTGTGGACTGAAGCAGATTGTCCGTTTAGAAAGGGGGATTGCCTATTATATTCAGAGTATTGACATGGATGACGGGCAATGGCAAACGTTGTCGGCATTACTGCACGATCGCATGATGGAACGTGTGTTCACTCAGTGTGAACAAGCCGAAGTCCTGTTTTCTCACCAGCCCCCTGCGCCGTTAAAACAGATTGATATCTTGCAATCGGGACGGGCCGCACTGGAATCAGCAAATATTGAATTAGGGCTGGCTCTGGCTATCGATGAAATTGATTATCTGATGAGCGCTTTTCAGGCGTTAGGACGCAATCCAACGGATGTTGAGCTGTATATGTTTGCCCAGGCAAATTCTGAGCATTGTCGCCACAAAATTTTCAATGCAGATTGGATTATTGATGGTCAGACTCAACCCAAATCTTTGTTCAAAATGATCAAAAACACGTTTGAACAGACGCCAGATTACGTGCTTTCTGCTTATAAAGATAACGCAGCGGTTATGGAAGGCTCTGATGTTGGCCGCTTCTTCCCTGATCCTGCAACCGGGGTTTATGACTATCATCAAGAGCCAGCCCACATCTTGATGAAAGTGGAAACTCATAACCATCCAACCGCGATTTCGCCCTGGCCCGGTGCAGCGACGGGTTCCGGTGGTGAAATTCGTGATGAAGGTGCAACCGGACGAGGTGCTAAACCGAAAGCCGGGCTGGTCGGTTTTTCAGTTTCAAACCTGAGAATTCCTGGGTTTGAACAGCCGTGGGAAGAGGATTTTGGTAAACCTGATCGCATTGTCAGTGCATTGGACATCATGCTGGAAGGCCCCTTAGGCGGCGCAGCGTTTAATAATGAATTTGGGCGTCCGGCATTGCTCGGGTATTTCAGAACCTATGAAGAAAAAATTTGTTCCCATAACAGTTCAGAATTGCGTGGTTATCACAAGCCCATCATGTTGGCGGGCGGGATCGGCAATATCCGTGAAGAACATGTCCAGAAAGGGGAGATTTCGGTCGGCGCAAAATTGATTGTGTTGGGTGGGCCAAGCATGAATATCGGTTTAGGGGGCGGGGCGGCATCTTCAATGACATCCGGTCAGTCTGATGCTGACCTGGATTTTGCCTCTGTACAGCGTGACAATGCGGAGATGGAGCGTCGTTGTCAGGAAGTGATCGACAGTTGCTGGCAATTGGGGGATAAAAATCCGATTTTATTTATTCATGATGTAGGCGCTGGCGGTTTGTCAAATGCTATGCCCGAATTGGTCAGTGATGGCGGTCGAGGCGGGCGTTTTGAGTTACGTAATATTCTTAACGATGAGCCTGGCATGAGCCCATTGCAGTTATGGTGCAATGAATCCCAGGAACGTTATGTTTTGGCGGTAGCACCAGAGCAGTTAGCCCTGTTCGAAGAAATATGCCATCGTGAACGTGCGCCTTACGCGGTGATTGGGGAAGCAACGGAAGAGCGACATTTGCAGTTGAATGACAACCATTTTAATAATCAGCCAATCGATATGCCGCTGGATGTCTTGCTCGGTAAGACGCCAAAAATGCTGAAAAATGTGCAGATCTTGCAAGCTCAAGGGCAAGGTTTGGATCGCAAGGGGATTGATCTCGCAGAAGCGGTAAAACGTGTCTTGCATTTGCCTGCCGTGGCGGAAAAAACATTCCTGATTACGATAGGGGATCGTTCCATTACCGGTATGGTTGCCCGTGATCAAATGGTTGGCCCCTGGCAAATTCCAGTCGCAGATTGTGCTGTGACTACCGCCAGTTTGGACAGCTATTATGGCGAAGCCATGTCAATGGGCGAGCGAGCGCCGATTGCATTATTGGATTTTGCGGCATCGGCGCGTATGGCGGTGGGTGAAGCACTGACCAATATTGCCTCCGCTTATGTCCAGGATCTGAAACGCGTGAAGTTATCCGCTAACTGGATGTCGGCATCAGGCCATGCTGGTGAAGATGCGGGGTTGTATGCCGCCGTCAAGGCAGTGGGTGAGGAGTTGTGTCCAGCCTTAGGATTGACCATTCCGGTTGGTAAGGATTCGATGTCAATGAAAACCCGCTGGCGTCAAAATGGGGAAGAGCGTGAAATGACGTCACCACTTTCATTGGTTATCAGTGCCTTTGCGCGAGTAGAAGATGTGCGCTGTACCGTGACGCCAGAGTTATCTACTGAAGATGGCAATGCGTTGCTGCTAATCGATCTGGGTAAAGGGCAGAATGCGCTGGGTGGGACAGCATTGGCGCAGGTTTATCGCCAACTGGGGGATAAAACCGCAGATGTTCGCAGCGTCGAACAATTAGCGGGTTTCTTTAATGCGATCCAACAGTTGATTTCAGAACAAAAATTGCTGGCTTACCATGACCGTTCGGATGGTGGATTATTGGTGACATTGGCTGAAATGGCTTTTGCCGGCCATTGCGGATTGCATGCCGATATCAGTGCATTTGATGAAGATATCCTGGCCGCATTATTTAATGAAGAATTGGGGGCGGTGATCCAAATTCGTGAGACTGACAGGGAGCAAATTGAAAACCTGTTGGCAGATTATGGATTAAATGAATGTGTGCACTATTTGGGTAAAGCCCGGGTGGGCGATGATTTTGTGATTTCCAGTGGCAATATGGAAGTTTATCATCAGAAGCGCAGCACATTGCGCTTATGGTGGGCAGAAACAACGTGGCAAATGCAGCGCCTGCGTGATAACCCTGAGTGCGCAGATCAAGAGCATCAGGCAAAACAGGATGTGAATGATCCGGGCTTGAATGTGGAATTAACCTTCAATCCTGCGCAAGATATTGCTGCTTGTTATATTGCAAAACAAGTGCGTCCGCGCGTTGCGGTATTGCGTGAACAGGGCGTTAATTCCCATGTTGAGATGGCAGCTGCATTCCACCGGGCAGGCTTTGAGGCGGTGGATGTTCATATGAGTGACTTATTGGCGGGGCGGATCACATTAGATCAATGCCAAACATTGGTTGCCTGTGGTGGCTTCTCATATGGGGATGTGCTTGGTGCAGGTGAAGGCTGGGCGAAATCCATTCTGTTTAATCCACGGGTACGTGATGATTTTGCGAGTTTCTTCGCAAGGCCGGATACCTTAGCACTTGGTGTATGTAACGGGTGTCAGATGATGTCCAACTTGCATGAATTGATCCCTGGCACAGAACACTGGCCGCGCTTTGTCCGTAACCGTTCAGAACGCTATGAAGCCCGCTTTAGCTTAGTGGAAGTGGTAAACAGCCCTTCATTGTTCCTGAAAGATATGGCCGGTTCTCGTTTGCCGATCGCAGTGGCTCATGGTGAAGGGCAGGTGGAGTTTAGAAACGACCTGAGTTTGATGGAACTTGAAAAGCATCAGCAAGTCGCATTGCGTTTTGTGGATAACTACGGTTCAGTGACAGAAAGCTATCCGGCAAATCCGAATGGTTCTGTGAACGGCATTACTTCTGTGACCAGCCTTGACGGCCGAGTCACAGTGATGATGCCTCATCCTGAAAGGGTATACCGCACTGTTAGCAATTCCTGGCATCCTAAAGAATGGGGAGAAGATAGTCCGTGGATGCGCATTTTCCGTAATGCCCGCAAACAGTTAGGTTAATAGCAAAGGCCCTGAAAATGCATCAGGGCCTTTATTTTTTACCGTGTCTCTATATCACGACAATGATGCTTTTGGGCGTCTCAAAAAAGAGACACTTAATGCATTGATATAGTTTGTGAATTTTTTTTCTGTGGTGAAGTGTCATAAATAGGCGACACTAATGTTTATTAAAAATGAATAAATACCGATAAGAAAATGCAATAAGTCTGTATTTTTATTTATTTCTTATAATATCAATTGGTTAAAAATTTCTTTTCAAATTGGCATGTAATATGCATAATACAAGGCAGTTGCTCATTCAACTTTGTTATGTCGGCCCGCAATTGGGTGGAAACATGCCACATAAGCCTCAGAATGACGCCAAAGTAAGGTGCCTACCGTCCAACTTAATGATATTCGCCTTTGGGCCTTATCAAACACAGGGCGACACGTGGAGTGAGGCACCGCCTACATGTTCACATGCAGGATCCTCACTGGCGGGATGGTAAAAAAAGTTACTGTCCCGCCGTCATTATGGCAACCCACCCTGTTTATGTATGCATTCGCATCGCTTTCAATGACTGATTGTTTCAATTATCCGCCGTTTTCAACTATTATTCTGACCATTTTCAATAAAAGAAAAGTCACTGTAGCATCAATGTCATTACAGGTTATGAGATGATTTCTTTGAAAAAATGGCGTTTATTTCCACGCTCATTGCGCCAGTTGGTTGTTATGGCTTTCTGGTTAGTGTTATTGCCACTCTTAGTTTTGGCTTATCAGGCTTATCAAAGTCTTGATCAGCTTAGTACTCAGGCTGCTGAGATTAATCGTTCAACGCTGGTGGATGCCCGCCGTAGCGAGGCGATGGTTGGCGTCGCCCTTGAGATGGAACGCAGTTACCGCCAATACTGTGTATTAGGCGATAGTCGGCTAGAAAAGCTTTATCAACGCCAATATCGGCAGTATATGAATATGCTTGGTAATCAGATGGCGATGTTAGCTAATGCCGAGTATACAAAGAAATTTAATGAATTACTGTCGGGCTTGAGCAAAATCTCTTGTAGTAATGGGGCACCAGAAGCAGCTTCGTCTAAATTACTTGAAGAATTCTCCAGGGCCAATAATCTTTTGGTACAGGAAACCCGTAATATTATTTTTAGCCGTGGTGAACAGCTGCAAAAAGACATTGCCGATAAAGGACAATTTTTCGGTTGGCAGAGCCTTATTTTATTCTTGTTAAGTGCCTTCTTGATAACCTTGTTTACGCGTATGATCATTGGGCCAGTAAAAGGCATTGAGCGGATGATCAATCGGCTTGGAGAAGGGCAATCATTGGAAAATCAGATTGATTCCTTTAAAGGACCACGGGAGTTACGATCACTGGCCCAACGCATTATTTGGCTGAGTGAGCGTTTATCTTGGCTTGAGTCTCAGCGTCATGAGTTTTTACGCCATATTTCCCATGAACTGAAAACCCCTCTGGCAAGTATGCGTGAAGGAACGGAGTTATTGGCTGACGAAATTGCAGGGCCTCTGACGGCAGACCAGAGAGAAGTTGTCAGTATCCTGGATAGCAGTAGCAGGCATTTACAGCAGCTTATTGAGCAATTACTGGAATATAACCGCAAATTAGCCGATGGCGCAGCCGAACATCAGATTATTTCCCTAAAAGAAATTGTGGATAGTGTCGTACTTTCACATCAATTGCCGGCACGGGCAAAAAATATTTATACAGAAATTCAATTGGATATGGATTATTGTTGGGCGGAGCCTGGCTTATTAACACGGGTGATTGATAATCTCTATTCCAATGCAGTGCACTATGGCGCTGAATCCGGTAACATTTGGATTTCGAGTCGGCAAGTGGGGAAAAACCTTCAAATTGACATTGCCAATACAGGAACGCCCATCCCAGAGTTAGAGAAAAGTATGATCTTTGAGCCATTTTACCAAGGAAAACTTCAACGAAAAGGTGCCGTTAAAGGAAGTGGTCTTGGCTTGAGCATCGCGCAAGATTGCATTAAACAAATGCAGGGGGAGCTTTGCCTGGCAGAATCCGAATTTGCTGATGTATGTTTTCGAATTGAACTGCCATTAACCGCAGAGAATGACTAAATAATATGTATAACAGGTTTACTTACCGCTTTATGACGGAGACGGAACAGCAAAATATTGTGGCTAACCCAATGAAAAAAACGGCTGTCAGGCCATCTATCTTGGCACGTACCTCGACCCTGCGCTTACGGGCTATATTGCTATTGTTCGTTCCCTATTTGCTGGCAGGATGCGTTAAAACGAGTGGCGCAGACAATTTGACAACCCTGGCACAGTCTATCTTGCCAGAGCAGAGTGTCACGGATTATCGTCTTAAGGATTGTGATTCAATCTGGGACATAGCGAAGCCAGCGGCGATGGAAAACGGGCTTTATTGGCTGAGGTTTATTGATTGCACGGATCGATTATCTTCGGCAGAAGCGCGTGAGACGGCGAAACGTTTTACCTCAGAGACGCCGACTGATTGGCATCAAGTGCTTAAGCAAAGTATTTTAATGGGCAGGGCGACTTCTGTATTAGCTGAACGCCGGAAAACGGTGGAAAACTTTAATCGGTATAGTACACAATTTCCTATCGTTTTGCGGCCATTACTCCAATTGTGGCGTGAGCAGCAATATCTGAAAATTAATCTTGCCGAAGAAAGAGCCAAATTTCAGCGCTTCCAGTTTGACAGTGATAACAAAATTGATCGTCTGAAAGAAACACGAGCACGTTTAGAATATGAGCTTCATTTAATGTCCCGCAAACTAGAAAATCTGACCGATATTGAACGCCAACTTTCCTCCCGTAAACAAGAACAAAGTGGTGTTGTGACTCCTAACACAAACACTTCATCGGATAATAAAGCAGAACCGAAAGACAACCCCGCAACAAACGCGGAAGCCAATCCTTCAGAAGAAAAATCAGAAGAAAAAGGAGCCGAATAATCATGACAGTTCGCAATTCCGCTCATCTTCTTTTAGTTGATGATGATCCTGGCTTGCTCAAACTCTTGGGAATGCGTTTGACCAGTGAAGGCTTTCGTGTCACGACCGCAGAGAGTGGTCATGAAGCGTTACGCATACTGGTGAGAGAAAAAGTAGATTTAGTGATCAGTGACTTACGCATGGATGAAATGGATGGTATGGCACTGTTTGCCGAGATTCAGAAACAGCATCCCGGTATGCCTGTCATTATTCTGACTGCCCATGGCTCTATTCCTGATGCAGTGGCAGCAACGCAGCAAGGTGTATTTAGTTTTCTGACCAAGCCTGTTGATCGTGACGCACTTTATAAAGCCATTGATAATGCGCTGGAACTGTCAACGCCAGCCATCGATGGACAATGGAGCGAGAAAATCGTCACCCGAAGCCCTTTAATGTTGCGTTTATTGGAACAGGCAAAGATGGTGGCTCAATCCGATGTGAGTGTTCTGATTAACGGGCAAAGTGGAACCGGTAAAGAGGTATTGGCTCAGGCTATTCATCGGGCAAGTCCCAGAGTGAAGAAGCCTTTTATTGCTATTAACTGTGGTGCTTTACCGGAGCAATTACTTGAATCTGAATTATTTGGTCATGCCAAAGGCGCGTTTACAGGTGCCGTCAGTAGTCGGGAAGGGCTATTTTTAGCGGCGCAAGGAGGAACATTGTTCCTTGATGAGATTGGCGATATGCCGATGGCATTGCAAGTTAAGCTTTTGCGGGTGCTACAGGAGCGTAAGATTCGCCCATTGGGGAGTAACCGGGATATCGACATTGATGTCAGAATTATTTCTGCCACTCACCGTGACCTGCCTAAGGCCATGCAGCGTAATGAGTTTCGGGAAGATCTCTACTATCGGTTGAACGTTGTTAATTTGAAAATTCCTGCTTTGAACGAACGCGCAGAAGATATTCCTCTATTGGCTAATCATCTGCTACGTGACGCTGTCAAACGCCATAAACCTTTTGTTCGCAGTTTTTCCACCACGGCTATGAAATGCCTGATGGCGGCAAGTTGGCCGGGCAATGTTCGTCAGTTAGTTAATGTCATCGAACAGTGTGTGGCATTGACGATGGCACCGGTCATTAGTGATGCTCTGGTCACTCAGGCATTGGAAGGGGAAAATACGGCATTGCCGACATTCGTGGAAGCCCGTGGGCAGTTTGAACTGAATTACCTGCGTAAATTGTTGCAGATAACCAAAGGTAATGTGACCCATGCCGCCCGTATCGCAGGGCGTAATCGGACAGAATTTTATAAATTGCTGGCACGCCACGAGCTGGATGCTAACGATTTTAAGGAATAACTATTCTGCTACCGCAGAAATTTTTACACTGAATAGAAATGAATTGCTTTGCTGTTGAAACCCAGTAAGGCAGATAGATGATTTATGGCCCAGGAGAGCCGCATTCTATGAGTCGTACTCTTAAAATTGCTCTTGCCCAGTTAAATTGGTTGGTAGGAGACATTGAAGGCAACAGCGAACGTATGTTGCAGACAGTTCAGGAGCAGCAGGCAAAAGGCGCTGATCTGGTCATGTTTTCTGAGCTGTCGCTGTCTGGCTATTTTCCTGAAGATTTGTTATTCCGATCTGATTTACATCAGCGTTGTTGTGAACAATTGGTACGTTTGCAACAAGCAAGCGCTCAGGTTGGTATTTTGGTGGGGCATCCGTGGCAACAGGATGGCAAACTTTACAACGCGCTTTCCCTGTTTTGGCGAGGGGAAATTGTGGCACGTTACTTCAAACAATTACTGCCAAACTATGGCGTTTTTGATGAAGAGCGTTATTTCAAAGCGGGGGATCAACACTGTGTTATACCATTCAAAGGTTATAACCTCGGTTTATTGATTTGTGAAGATTTGTGGTTTGACGCACCAATTGATGCCTTGAAACAGGCGGGTGCAGAAATCATCTTGTCGATTAACGCCTCTCCTTTTAATCGTGAAAAACCGAATATCCGCAGTACATTAATTAAGTCCCACTGCCAGCGTACTCATTTGCCCATTATCTATCTTAATCAGGTGGGGGGGCAAGATCAGCTTATCTTTGATGGCTGTTCTAAAGTCTTTGATGCTCATGGTGAAATAACTCATCGCATGGCGGCATTTGAGGAACAGGTTGAACAATGTTGTTTCAATGAAATGGACATTGAACCAATGGCAAATCCGATCCCTCACTTGCCACCTCTGGCGCAAATTTATAAGGCGCTGGTGCTGTCTGTACGTGATTATGTGCAAAAAAACGGTTTTAACGGCGCTTTGCTTGGTTTGTCCGGCGGGATTGATTCAGGGTTGACATTGGCGATTGCTGTGGATGCTTTGGGCAAAGATCACGTGCAGGCGATCATGATGCCATTCCGCTATACCTCAGAAATGAGTATCCACGATGCCAGAGAACAAGCAGAATTGCTGGGGGTTGAATTTGACGTTGTCTCCATCGAACCCATGTTTGATGCATTTATGGCACAGCTTGAACCAATGTTCACGGGAACAGAAAAAGATACGACAGAAGAGAATTTGCAGGCACGTTGCCGTGCAGTCATTTTGATGGCAATGTCTAATAAACGCCGCCGTTTGGTATTGACCACCAGCAACAAAAGTGAATCGGCAGTAGGGTATTCAACCCTGTACGGCGATATGGCGGGTGGCTTTAATGCTTTGAAAGATGTCCCTAAAACGATGGTATTTGCATTGGCTAAATATCGTAATACCGTATCCCTAGCTATTCCTCAGCGTGTGATTGATCGCCCACCGTCAGCGGAGTTGTCACCCAATCAACTGGATCAGGACAGCCTTCCTCCCTATGACATTTTGGATGCGATTCTCGAAGGGTATGTTGAAAAAG
The DNA here is from genome assembly GCF_040081915.1 of Xenorhabdus sp. SGI240. Taxonomy (NCBI): domain Bacteria; kingdom Pseudomonadati; phylum Pseudomonadota; class Gammaproteobacteria; order Enterobacterales; family Morganellaceae; genus Xenorhabdus; species Xenorhabdus sp. SGI240. Next base: position 71,793 of record NZ_JBEBMB010000032.1, on the reverse strand, counting down.
ATAAATCAGTGGCTGATCTGGTATCTGAAGGTTTTGAGGAAGTCATTGTGCGTAAGGTGATCCGGCTGGTTGACATCAATGAATATAAACGTCGTCAGGCACCTATTGGCCCACGTATTACGCAGCGTGATTTTGGTAAAGATCGGCGCTACCCGATTACTTCTGGTTTCGGACGTAACAACTGGTAATGACAGGAAAACTTCATGAAAAAGATTGATGCAATTATCAAACCTTTCAAGCTGGATGATGTGCGTGAAGCTCTGGCTGAAGTGGGTATCACTGGTATGACCGTGACAGAAGTGAAAGGGTTTGGCCGTCAGAAAGGGCATACTGAACTGTATCGCGGCGCAGAATATATGGTGGATTTTTTGCCAAAGGTAAAAATAGAAATTGTCGTACCGGATGATATTGTTGATACCTGCGTCGAAACAATCATGCAGGTTGCACAAACAGGCAAAATTGGTGATGGCAAAATTTTTGTTTTCGATGTTGCCCGTGTTGTGCGTATCCGTACTGGTGAGCAGGACGAAGAAGCGATTTAATCAAGTTACTAAAGTCATCTGAAAAAGTGATAACGGAAATATTATCGGTTAGCTCACACCCTAATGGAAGATGACGTGCGGGGTGTCCGGTTTTCAATCCGTTATTACTTATCTTATATATACTCAATAAACTTCAAGTTGCAATCCGCAAGACGACGCGAGTCCTCATATTTCCCCGCTGAGCGGGGGAATATAACACGCATTCTGACGTTGGATTGGTATAGAACTTATTATTTCTTATCTGCTGCGATACGATCACGAACGTGTTGAGCACGCTCCTGTGAAGGTGGGTGTGAATCAAACATGCTGGTTTCACCACTGCCCAGTTTAGCCAGTTTCTCGAAGCTGGTTGCTAAACCTTCAGTTTTGATATTGCGTTTTTTCATCAGATCATAAGAGAAGTCATCAGCCTGACTTTCCTGATGCTGCGAGAACTGTGAGTTGACCAGTTTTTCACCCAGTGCTGCAAGCTGAGAATCGCTCAGTTGTGCGGCGACACCACCGGCTGATGCAGCTGCGGTACGTGCAGCCACTGTAGCATAAGCAACCTGCATTGCTTTACGGGTGTGGCCCAGTGCAACGTGCCCCATTTCATGACCCAGAACGCCTTCGACTTCATTGTCGTTCATCATGTCCATCAGGCCGCTGTATACACGCACACAACCGTTAGCCATTGCCCATGCATTCACATCCTTAGTCAGATAAACTTTATAGTTAACCGATGTACCGTTAACGTCGCGGCCTAATGCTTTGGCGATTTTGTTCAGACGCTTAGTGTATTGGCTGGATGCCGGTGCAATTTTATTCTGTGCATCCATATCCTTACATGCTTGGCCAGATAACTGTTTGACATCAGAATCACTTAGTGTTGCCGCCTGGAATAATTGCATTCCAGAATGAGCCAGCATTCCCTGATCAATATTCTTACAACCTGTCAGAATTGCAGCAGAAACAGCGACTGCAACAAGAGCTTTAATTTTCATAAAATTGTTTTTCCTTTGTAATACATGCAACTATAGTTTTTTAAAAGCGTTAAAAGACTATGACTTTTGCTAAAAATAACAATAGAAATAAACTCTAATATTTATGATTATGTGAGTGCAGTAACATTTTTAAAAAATAATCAAATCATAAGTAGAATAATTTAGTTTAAATTATTTTAACAAAATGGCTTTTCGTTTATCTAAATGAGTTCTCAAATGCCCGCTCACACTCTTACCGTAACCCTTCACCAGTCCCCCATTGACACAAAAATGTGATGTTTATCGCGTGATCCGCTTTTCCCTGTTGCTTGATCCTGCCAGTCAGGTAACCTTTTCACCCCATGAAAAAGAAGAAGCACTTTACCGCTGAGCCACCCGAGGTGAGCAACATCAGCGAAGCCAATGCCCTTATCCGGGAGCTCTGGGCCAAACTTCGAGAATACGAAGACCGGCTGTCACTGAGTTCGCGTAATTCCTCGCGTTCCCCGTCCAGTGATACGCCTCAGGCACGGGCTGAACGGCAAAAGTTAAAAGCCCTGGTCGCCGAAATCAGGCTGGCGCTCAGCCAGGCCACACAGGGCACCGCAGACCACTGAGTGCATTGAAAGACACGGATACGATCGTTCGCTGTCTGCCCGATGACGGTTGTGCCCTTTGTGGCGGGCATGTCGAGCCGAATACGACCCCGACCTATCTCATCAGGGGTTCTAACTGCCCAAAATCGCCCTGGATATCACCGAATATCAACTGTTTCATGGCCGCTGTCAGCGTTGTCATCACACCGTCCGGGCTACGTTACCCGACGATGCGCCTTCCGGACAACTGGGGCCCCGTTTGATGAGCCAGATGGCGGTTTTGTCGGGACAATACCCTCTGAGCATCAGTAAGATACAGCGCCTGATCCGGGACACTTATGGCATCCACTTTTCCACGGGCCTTATCTCTGAAGCGCAGGGGCGGATCAGTTCAATGTTGACGCCGCTGCATCAGGCGTTAGGGCATTATGTCAGGCAATCTGCGGTTATCCATGTTGACGAAACGCCCCATCAACGCAACGGAGAAGCGGCCACCCGCTGGGTCTGGCTGCTCAGCGGCAGCAAGGCGGTTGACCAGAAAATCCGCGCTTACCGTAATGCGGAAACGGCCAAATCGCTGCGGGGCGAGACAACCCCATCGGTTATCGTGACTGACCAGTGCGCCAGCTATCACTGGCTGGCCCCATCCCGACATCAGTTCTGCTGGGCGCACATCCCCCGCAACCTGCAACAGATGGCCGATTACAGCGGGGGCGGGCTGACCGCGTTTATCGGTCAACGACTGGTTTTGCTCTGCCACAGTGTGTTCCGCACCCAACACCGCGATGAAAATCAGAACATTGACGAAGCACACTGGCGCAATCGCCTGTCCAGACTCAGGAAAAGCCTGATGAGCTGGCTGAGAAAGGGAGAACAGGTTCCGGCCTCCCGTTATGCCGGCAGGTGTGCTTAGGTTCACCGTTCCGTGGCGCATCAGATAATGTGTAGCAGAGATAGCATTGAGGTGAGTTATTGCAGGAGTTCGCTACGTGCATGCCAGGCACGGCGATGGTTTACTCCCCGTTCAGCACCTGATCTCAATCAGGATGAACGCCTCATTATTCGTGACATGTGATATCTCCTTTCTTTACTGCATCAGCCTGTTACAAGGCAGTGAGTGAAAAATAAACGAAATAAGTGGATTAAGGCGGAAAAATGCCAATGGAAAGTGGTGACTTTGGGTAATATGTGGTTCAAATCGTTCGTAAAGCCAGACCGGACGTGCTCTGGACGTTGATGCTTAGCCGCGTCACTTGGTAATCGCTCCGCTTAAACGCAAGTGACGCAGCGAAGCTTTCGGGACTCTTATCGTGCGTAAATCAAAGCGTGAGTAAAGGTCGTGCAAGGTAAAATGGTTTATGGTGAACGTAGCAGGGTTACTGCTCTATGTATGTGATAAGCCGGTGCATAAAGAAACCGGGAAACCTTCATCATCGATACATTTGTTATTTATCCGATGATATCTGCTTCCAAAGGTGGGCAGATGTACCGCAATTTTGCTCTCCCTTTCAGGCTACAGGAGATTTTGTTTCGCCACCCGAAAGCGATCCTTGCAGGCGATAGGATCGTGTAGTAACAGATAAATATAATATCGATTGTATTGAACAGAGGCAACTTTTTATCAGTAATTCTCAATGAACAGTTGAAAACTGAAGTTTATAACAACATGAAATTAAAATAAAAACGCCAATTTTCTCTATTTGAAACGGAGCTAAATAGTACGAACGCTTTTTTATTAAGAATTGCTGTTGTAAATGGGTTATATTCCTCTTTACTAAAAAATAATCTTTTGACATTTGTAAGTAAAATTTTGTCCTGTATGGTTAAATGAAATAAAGAGTTATTTTCACGAAATGAAATATTTTCATTTGTAAAATTAACGACAAACACTTTAATTAAAGTTATTATAATATATTTTATAAATTTATAAATGTGATTATTCTATTATGATTTAACTTCAATTAGAAATTAATTTTCAAAAAAATATAACAAAATATTTAATTATGATCATTTAGTTTTCTTATTTATACCTAGAATAAAATTTAATAGGATATATGAATTTATTTTATTGACGTCTACACAATTTAAATTAATATGTATATTTAATACACCAGATATTTTATTGGTACATACAAAGTTAATTTATTTACGTAAATAATACCATTAGGTTATTATATGAATGAGAATGAAATTTTTAGCAAGAAACTTAATAAAAAACAACAGGCAGTTTTATGGAGGCAAAGGCTTTTTGAGGCTGAACCTGGGTTAAATAAATATTTAATAGAACTAAAAGGAGGAGTTTTTTTTGATGAGTGGATTCAAATTAAAAAAGAAATTTACGAATCTGTTCCCACCTCGTTTTAACCAACCTTATGGAAAAAAGCTTTTTTTAATGCACAGGCATTAATGGAGAAATTCGTTGTCAGCCACTTTGGTCATGATGATATAGAATTATGGGCAAACTTTAATGCAACTATTCACATGGTTGTTGAGATCCCACGTTTACCCGGTCCCTTAGGACCTTTAGAAAGACTCCGTCAACAGCTTGAATTGTATCAATCAGAAATGAAATTTCTTCAAATAGATCAAAATAAAGCAACATTGAATATAATACGGTGTGGAATTTGGAAATATAGAGAGTTAGCTAGAAGTAAAGGGGTCGTAATTACATTAAAATCGCCTTGTGAGTATTGTACGATAGCTACTAATGCTAATATTACAGCTAAAGGATATAAAGCGGATTTTGAACTAATAGACGCCAATGGTGTTCGTGGCTGCTCATGGACTATACATAATAGTTTATAATATTTCATATTGTTATAATAAATATCCTTTTTAATTTTAAAACATACAGGTAATGATATGTGTGGAATAAGTGGCTGGTTAGACTGGAAAGCAAACTTTCAAGAAGAACAATATGTACCAATTTTAGAATCCATGAATAATACCATGTTTTCTCGTGGGCCAGATGAGGGAGGGATATATAGAGGAATATATATTGCTTTGACACATAGAAGGTTATCAGTAATAGATTTACAAGGTGGAAAACAACCTATGGTATCGTATGATAATAATGGAAATACTTCTATTGTATCATACAATGGTGAAATTTATAATTTTAAAGAATTACGTGATGAACTTATATCGTTAGGCTATAAGTTTGATACATTTTCTGATACGGAAGTAGTTGTAAAAGCCTACCAGCAATGGGGAGTGCATAGTGCAGAACGCTTCAGAGGAATTTTCGCATATGCTATTTGGGATAGTAAATTAGAAAAATTAGTTTTGGTGCGTGATAGACTTGGAGTAAAACCTCTTTATTATCATATATATAATAATGGTATTTTATTTTGTTCAGAACCAAAAGGAATTTTGGAACATCCTCTGTATAAAACGGAAGTTGGTGAAGAAGGACTTATTGAGTTATTAGCCTTATCTTCCGCACCTTCACCAGGTAAAGTTGTCTATAAAGATATAAATCAAGTAAAACCTGGTTTTTATATTACTGTTACCAATAACAATATTTCTGAGTATAAATATTGGAGTTTACAACCTGAAGAGGATATTTATAGCTATGAATATTCCTGCCAAAAAATTCGTAATGAATTAGAAAGTATTGTTGCTCAACAGTTAGTTTCTGATGTAAATATTGGTAGCCTCCTTTCTGGAGGGTTAGATTCAAGCGTAATTTCTGCTATTGCAGCTAATTATATAAAAAAAGATATGAATGAAATTCTAAATACATATTCTATTGACTTTAATGAACATGAGAAATTTTTCACGAAGACGTTATGGCACACTTCCAGAGATGAACCTTTTGCTAGAGAAGTTTCAGAATATATAGGCTCTAAACATAGAACAACACTATTAACATATGATGAACAATTAAATAATGAACTGATATCATTAAAAGCACGTGATTTCCCAGGTTGGGGAGAAATGGATGTATCTCTATATCTTCTATTCAAAAATATAAGTAAATATACTACTGTTGTACTATCAGGCGAAGGAGCAGATGAGATATTTTCTGGCTATCCTTTTTTATATAATACAGAGCTTCATAAATCAGAAACATTTCCTTGGCTGGAAGGGAAAACTTTGTTTTCATCTTTACTAAGAAGTGATCTCATTAAACAAGAGCGTATCAAAGAATACATTTCTGAGAGCTATAATAAATCTTTATCAGAGATAACTTTTCTTCATGGTGAATCCGAATCTGATATTAAATCACGCAAAGTGAGTTATTTAACCTTAACAAGATGGCTACCAGCTCTACTAGAAAGAAATGATCGTATGAGTATGGCTGCTGGTATTGAAGTTCGAGTACCGTTCTGTGATCATCGTTTAATTGAAATGCTTTACAATATTTCTTATAAGAAAAAATATAATTCTAATATTGAGAAAAAACTATTACGTGACATATCAATAGATTTACTTCCTCAATCTATTTTAAAAAGAAGAAAAAGTGCTTTTCCTGCTCAAATAGATCCAAGGTATAGCGATCTTTTGCAAATAAGAATAAAAAACCTGCTAGAAGATAGTAGTGCTTTAATTTGGGATATAATAGATGCTAATAAAGTAAAGGAATATTTATCAACTAATAAAACTATTCCCAGCCCTCGTGCAGCAGCTAGTGCAACGAATGGTTTAGGTTTTCTCTTAAATATAGATGCATGGCTAAATATATATAATCCTAAATTTAATATTTAAAGTTTTTTACTTTTAGAGGAGTTTATAGAATGTGTGGAATTGCAGGTTTTTTGGATGTTTCAAATAATAATAAACGAAAAGAAATATTAGATGGTATGATTAAATCTATACGTCTTAGAGGTCCAGATGATGAAGGTCACTTTATAGATGGCCCTATAGCTTTAGGTCATCGAAGGCTATCTATCATCGATATTAAAGGCGGGGCTCAGCCAATGAATTCAGCATTAAATAAAAATTTAACAATTATTTATAATGGGGAGGTTTATAATTATAAAGAATTGCGTAACAATCTTATAAATAAAGGAATGGTATTCCAAACGAATAGTGATACAGAAGTGATTTTACAAGAGTGGAATCATAGAGGTCATGAATCAATTAAAGAATTAAATGGAATATTTGCATTTGCAATATGGGACTCTTCATCAAAAACTCTTCATTTAGTACGTGATAGACTTGGTGTAAAACCACTTTTCTATTATATAAATTCTAAAGGAGTTATATTTGGTTCAGAAATAAAAACCATCTTATCTCATCCTGACGTAAAGCAAGAAATTTGTGAGCAAGGAGTAACTAAATTTCTACTTCCACTACATAAAATTCCTGGTGAAACCCCTTATAAAGGAATTTATGAAGTTATACCTGGAAACATTTTGTCATTTAAAATAAATAATAATGAAATTGTAAAAACTCAGAATCAATATTGGAGTTTAGTCCAAGGTTTTCATTCTATGAGTTTCAATTCTACTGTTGACCTTCTACGTGATGTATTATTAGATACAGTAAATAAACAAATAATTTCAGATGTTCCTTTAGGAAGCCTTTTATCAGGTGGTTTAGATTCAACTGCTATTTCAGCGATTGCTCAAAAATTACTAAAAAATAAGCTTCATACATATGAGGTTGATTTTTTGTTTAAAAATGAAGATGGGCAAGAAATGGCAAATCGTACAGAGGATTCTATATATGCTCAAATCGCAGCAAAATCATTGGGAACAAAGCACCATAAGTATCTTTTAACTTATCAAGATCTAACAAGAAAAAGCTTGCGGGAAGAATCAGTAAAAGCAAGGGATCTTCCTAATGGAATTGGAGATCTTGATCTCAGTTTATTATCTCTTTTTCACTCAATAAAACCAACTGCAACAGTTGTTTTATCTGGGGAAGCATCAGACGAAATTATGGGTGGATATCGCTGGTTCCATAATCTGTCAGCAGTAGAATCAGGTACTTTTCCTTGGCTAGCTGATACTCCAGCACATGGACGATTACATCAAAGGATCTTGAATGTTTTTCGTTCAGATATTATAAAGAGTCTAGATGTTGATGGTTATTTAAAAAGAGATTACGACAACGCTTTAATTGAGTTTACAGGTAGTTCATCAAATAAATTAGGAAAAGAAGAACATATGCAATTTATTTCATACCTTGCTCTTACTCGTTTTTTACCAACTCTACTTGAACGAAAAGATCGTTTATCGATGTCTGCTGGAGTGGAGGCTCGTGTTCCATTTTGTGATCATAGATTAATTGAACTTGTTTTTTCAACTCCTTGGTTACATAAATCAGCCAAAGGAGTAGAAAAAGCATTACTTAAATCGGCGGTTGATGGGTTTATTCCCAATGAAATTATTAACAGAAAAAAAATGCCTTACCCTTCAACTCTTGACCCAAAATATTCAACAGAGGTCAGAAGACAGCTAGGCTCTATATTAGAGAAAGACAATCATCGCTTGGGAGAGTTATTTGATCTCAAGAAATTAAATAAATCAGTATTGGCTGATGAGGCTGGGAGTTTCATATCTAACTCATCGGCAGAATTAGCTCTTAACTTTGATTGTTGGTATAATTTGTATGGAGATGATGTTAATGTCAAAGTTTAAGTTGTGTCAATCTAGTAAATTGATAAAAACATTTTGGCCACTATATATGGGATTCTTTCTCGTAGGGAGCGAAATGTATATTATTTCTCCTCTACTTGAAGCAATTTCTTCAGATTTAAGTGTATCTATTTCTGCTTCAGCACAATTAATTACGTCTTACGTTATTATACAGGCAATTCTTGGTCCATTTATTAGTATTTTATATCCTAGATTAGGACCTCGTTTTATGATAACGATTGGTATTGTAATATTTTTCATAGGAAATATCTTATCTGTATTGACATATGATTATTGGTCTGTTATATGCAGTCGTGGAGTTGCTGGCCTTGGCGTTGCTTTTTTTGGTCCTTCAGCATGGGTGTGGATTAGCCACAGGATTGAAGAAAATTTGCGAGGAAAAGCTATTGCTTTTGGTATGGCCTCGTTTGCTTTAGGTCAGGTTTTAGGAGTTCCTATTGGATCTTATTCTGCTGCCTTTCTCTCATGGCAATCAGTCTTAGCTATTCTAGGTATATCCGCAGTATTACTTTTACCCAGCATTTGGAAAAGAATATCTTCTCATTCATCAAGTGTTATAGAAATAGCATCAGAAAATATTAATCATGAAAGCAATATAATTAAGACACTTTTATCTTCTTGGCAGGATAAACATTTGCGATGGAGTTATATTATTACTTTTTTATTCCACTCAGCTAGTTTAGGAGCTTATTCATTCTTGGCTATATATTTATCAAAAAATTTTTTTGTTCATGATAAATATATTGGTTTTATAGGAATATTAAGTGGAGTCGGAACATTTTTAGGTTCTCTGACTATTGGATATATTTCAGAAAAGTTATTTGTAAAAAATAAAAACAGAGTGATTATGTTTTTGGCATATTGTTCTTTAGGTGGAATGATAGCCATACCATTAGCTTTTCAAATATCATGCTTAGTATTATCAGTTGTTTTTATCTTAATTTGGTTTTTATTCTCAGGGTCTTTTGATAGTTGTCAGCAACATTCAGTTATTTCGTTGTCTAAAGATAATATTCCTACAAACTTATCTTGGAATACATCTATACTTTATGCAGCAAGTGGTGTTGGTGTATTAATCATGAGTATTAAACCAGAAAGTCCTAATTTCATTTCTAGTATAGCTTTTGTCATAATGCTTTTTTCTTTAGTGTCTGCATTATATTTAAATATGAGACTTTCAAATGTTCATAAAAAATAATATTTCCATCTCAATAATATATATCTTATAAGCATTTTGATAAATATTCTACTTTAAGATGAAGTTTACTTTATTTTAAAGTAGAAGTTATAATGATATAAAATATCTATCAAAAAATGTAATTAGTTTGTCTATTAATATAAATTATTATTAATGGTGGTGGTATTATCATATTGCAATTAATTACATATTGTTTAATTTTTAAATAATATTAAATAAATAGGTGAAAAATGCTCCCTTATCAAGATGGTTTTTTAAAAGAAAATAAAATAATCACTCCAATGGAATTATTTGAGGAACTTCCAACAGCTAACTCAGAAATGAGTTCTGTTGAAAAACACCGTAATAAAATACGCAACGTTTTAAATGGAAAAGATAATCGACTATTGGTAGTAGTTGGCCCGTGTTCCATTCATGATATAAAGTCAGCATTAGAGTATGCAGAGCGTTTGAGTGCACTGCGTAAAAAATCTAAATCTAATTTAGAAATAATAATGAGAGTTTATTTTGAAAAGCCACGTACAACCATAGGTTGGAAAGGTTTAATTAATGACCCAGATATGAATAATAGCTTTGATATAAATAATGGTTTATTTTTGGCTAGAAATTTATTACTTGATATAAATAAAATGGATCTTCCTGTTGCCAGTGAGTTCCTTGACATGATTACACCTAAATATTTAGTTGATCTTATTAGCTGGGGAGCTATAGGTGCAAGGACTACAGAATCTCAAATTCATCGAGAGTTAGCATCTAGCCTTTCTTGTCCAGTTGGATTTAAAAATTCAACTGATGGTTCGATTAAAATTGCGATTGATGCTATTCATGCAGCTAATTCACCACATAGTTTTATTTCTATAACTAAATTTGGATATCCAGCAATGGTATCTACTAATGGAAATAGAGATTGCCATATCATTCTGCGTGGAGGAAAAGAACCTAATTATAGTTCCAAGCATGTTAATATGGCGAAAAAAGAATTGGAAATGGCTAATTTGAATCCATATATCATGATTGATTTTAGCCATGCTAATAGCGAAAAAAAATTTAAAAAACAGTTAGAGGTTGGTAAAAACGTATGTGAACAAATTTCAAGTGGATATAAATCAATCATTGGAGTTATGATTGAAAGCCATCTAGTTGAGGGTAGCCAAAATATATGTAAAGGGAAAGCACTTATTTATGGAAAAAGCGTAACAGATAGCTGTATTGGTTGGAATGACACTGAAATGTTATTATATCAATTATCTCAGGCTGTGGAATTTCGTAGGCTTTCAGAACAATCATATGAATTGTAAAAGGAGCAATATAAATAATGAATTAATGTGTGAAAATGCAGACCGAAGTTTCCACTAGATTAATATTCATCTTCATCTGTATGAAATGGGTATTTTTTGAAAAGCGTTGTACGGATGTAGTACTAAATAGAAAAATAATCATTTTAACTTATGGAGACACTGACGCGCTGCGCTTGTCTTCTCCGATTTACCAGGCTAATAAATTAACCCGGTATATATGGACACCGACTTAATTCAAGTGGGTGGGTGAATTTTTCTGACAACGTAGTCGCAAACATATATTCGGCTTCAGTGAGCCCTGATGAAAATCCGCACTCTCTGTCCTCATTAATTCGACAGTCTCGATAGACTGACCGGGTTACCAGGTTCACAGAGAGTCGGTACTACCTGTCATTACATCAACTTATGGACTTTTGCTACATAAAGGGTGACTCATCGCGCTTCATAACTCGATTGTTGGTTGACCAGTGCCCACGCTATTCGGGCATTTTTATTTGCCAGCGCTACTGCTGCCTTATTGAGTCCGCTACGGGTTATCACGCCTTTTAACCAACGCTGCAATCCATTACATCGTTCGTCGGGGAGTTTTTGCACCCGATAAGCCACTGAGCGGGCACCGTGGATCAGTATTCCACGCAAATAGCTATCTCCACGTTTCGTGATCCCCAATAACCTGACTTTACCTCCGCTGCTCTGTTCCCTTGGTACCAGTCCCAGATAGCTGGCAAAATGGCGGCCATTTTTAAAGTCATTGCTGTCGCCCAAGGCGACCATCAAAGCCGATGCTCCCAGAGGACCGATACCCGGCAGTGTCAGTAACCGCCCGATATCTTCCTGTTGCGCATTTAGGTGGCCGAGGCGTTTATTCAGCTCCATCAGGCGCTGCTGTTGTTCTTTGAGTTCAAACAACAGTTCCTGAAACAGCTCACGGCTCATTGGCGTCAGGTCATTTTCCGCGTTTTCCAGATGTTCAGGCAAACATTGCTCCACCTTATGGGCGCTTTCTGGGATGGCAATGCCATATTCCAAGCCTAATCCCCGGATTTGATTAATCAGTGCCGTTCTGTTCTTCATTAACCGCTGGCGAACCCGATGCAAACACCGAATATCAACTGTTTCATGGCCGCTGTCAGTGTTGTCATCACACCGTCCGGGCTACGTTACCCGACGATGCGCCTTCCGGACAACTGGGGCCCCGTTTGATGAGCCAGATGGCGGTTCTGTCGGGACAATACCCTCTGAGCATCAGTAAGATACAGCGCCTGATCCGGGACACTTATGGCATCCACTTTTCCACGGGCCTTATCTCTGAAGCGCAGGGGCGGATCAGTTCAATGTTGACGCCGCTGCATCAGGCGTTAGGGCATTATGTCAGGCAATCTGCGGTTATCCATGTTGACGAAACGCCCCATCAACGCAACGGAGAAGCGGCCACCCGCTGGGTCTGGCTGCTCAGCGGCAGCAAGGCGGTTTACCAGAAAATCCGCGCTTACCGTAATGCGGAAACGGCCAAATTGCTGCTGGGCGAGACAACGCCATCGGTTATCGTGACTGACCAGTGCGCCAGCTATCACTGGCTGGCCCCATCCCGACATCAGTTCTGCTGGGCGCACATCACCCGCAACCTGCAACAGATGGCCGATTACAGCGGGGGCGGGCTGACCGCGTTTATCGGTCAACGACTGGTTTTGCTCTGCCATAGTGTGTTCCGCACCCAACACCGCTATGAAAATCAGAACATTGACGAAGCACACTGGCGCAATCGCCTGTCCAGACTCAGGAAAAGCCTGATGAGCTGGCTGAAAAAGGGAGAACAGGTTCCGGCCTCCCGTTATGCCAGCAGGTGTGCTTATATTCTTAAGCATGAAGCGGGATGATGGGTTTTTCTCCATCATAAAAACATCCCGTTGACCAACAACGAGGCGGAGCGGTGCCTGCGTGGCAGTGTGCTCATGCGAAAAATCTGCTTTGGGACAAATTCCTATCGGGGTGAACAGTACCGCTCCCGACTGCTGTCGGTGGTGGAAACCTGCAAACAACGGGGATTATCGGCACTGGATGTACTCAGTGAAATCGCGACAGCGGTGACCCGAAAACAGCCCTATCCGGATGTCTTTAATCTGCTTCCCTGCTAGTCAATACAGGGCTGGTGAATGGTTACCTCTTACCGACGACACTTGTTGTCGAGACAAAATTGCTCCCCTATTTTGTCTATAGCCTGTTCCCTTTTAGAGCAGTATGTTATTGGTCTAAGATACTGCTCTTGGAACAGGCTTTTAGTTCAATTTCTTATCCAGCATTCGGGGGTATCAGGGAAACCGTACTAAATGACTTTATGTGGGCCAAAACATTCATAATGGATATGTTGTTCATCAATGCCCATTGCCAGCAACTGTTTGGCAATATGTTGCATGAAAGCCACAGGTCCACAGAAATAGAAGTGCATCCCTGCTACCGTTATTGCGTCTCGCACAAGAGACAAATCCATAAGCCCGGTATGTTGATAATGTACGCCTTTCTGATCGAAGTCTCTGGGTTCACGATACCAAACTTGTGCATACAGATCAGGCATGGACTGGGAAATTTCATTCACCTTATCCGCGAAAGCGTGGTGGCCGCCATGCTCTGCGGCGTGGAACCAATTGACTGAACCCGCATGGTGTTGGTTATGCAGGGATTGCAGCATACTCATCATCGGTGTCAAACCAACCCCGGCAGAAATCAGCGTCACTGGCGTATCAGATTGCACATCAAGGAAGAAATCACCACGTGGCGCTCCCAGCATCACGATATCCCCTTCCTGTATCTTATCGTGCATGTAGTTTGACACCTTGCCCTGAGATTCACGTTTAATGGCAATTTGATAACTGGTGCCATTTGGCGCAACGGTCAGTGAATATTGGCGAATTTCACGGTTTTCAAGTGTTGGATCTTCCACATAGATCGCCAAATATTGCCCCGGCTTATAATCCATGACTTTGCCACCATCAACAGGCACAAACTCAAAGCTAGTAATGACATCACTTTGTGGTTGTTTCCGGCTGACACGGAACTGACGCAGATCACGCCAACCGCCCTCCAGAGACTCACCACCCTGATAGATTTCCTCTTCCCGATTGATAAAGACATTAGCCAATACGTTGTAGGCTTTTCCCCAGGCGGTGAGCACTTCATCACCGGGATGAAACAGTTCATCAAGGGTTGCCAGCAGGTGCGTACCTACAATTTGATAATGCTCAGGTTGAATGTTAAGGCTGGCATGTTTATGGGCGATTTTTTCTACGGCAGGTAAGAGCACCGACAGGTTATCGATATTGGCAGCATAAGCACAAAGGGCACTGAAAAGGGCTTCACGCTGATCACCATTGATCTGGTGACTCATATTAAAAATATCCTTTAATTCAGGATGGTGTTTGAACATACGTTCGTAAAAATGCGCAGTGAGCTTAGGGCCTGTAGAAACAATGAGTGGAATGGTCGATTTTATGGTTGCGATAACCTGATTATCTAGCATGGGGATCTCCTGAATTTTTCTCACATAATGCTGAAATTTATAAATTGTATTTTAAATACAACTTATAGGGTTTGGGAATATATCAGCCCAAGAAAAGAGGATTATCTTTCTTTAAATCAAAAAAACAGGGGTATTATCATTGCTGTTCCCGATCAGGATCACAAATATCAGTAATAAATCCGTAATCATTAGCAAAACAATTCGTTATTTAACGGCTAATCGACCACTAACCTATGAAGCAAACGTTTGCGTAATTTGTTTTGTCAAGACTATCTCATTCGATAAAAAGAGTTTACACTGTGTGACATTCTGGCCCTCAGGGGTATTTTTTAAGAGATGTAGCTGAGTCAGGAGAACCCAATGTTAAAGCGTGAAATGAATATTGTGAATTACGATCCCGAACTGTGGCAAGCGATGGAACAGGAGGTTTGTCGTCAAGAAGAACACATTGAATTGATTGCTTCTGAAAACTACACCAGCCCAAGAGTCATGCAGGCACAAGGCTCTCAGCTTACTAACAAGTATGCGGAAGGTTATCCGGGTAAACGTTACTACGGTGGCTGTGAGTATGTCGATGTAGTTGAACAGCTTGCGATTGACCGCGCAAAAGCGCTGTTTGGTGCAGATTATGCTAATGTCCAGCCTCACTCTGGTTCTCAGGCAAATGCGGCGGTGTATATGACACTGCTAAAACCCGGCGATACCGTTTTAGGGATGAATCTGGCGCACGGTGGCCATCTGACTCACGGCTCCCCGGTTAACTTCTCTGGTAAACTTTATAACATCGTGCCTTATGGTATTGATGAAAATGGCAAAATCGATTACGACGATATTCGTCATCAAGCGCAAAAACATCAGCCTAAAATGATCATCGGTGGCTTCTCTGCGTATTCTGGCGTTGTCGATTGGGCGAAGATGCGTGAAATTGCGGATGAAATCGGTGCTTATCTGTTCGTTGACATGGCTCACGTAGCGGGTCTGGTTGCCGCTGGGGTTTATCCAAACCCAGTACCTCATGCACACGTTGTGACAACCACAACGCACAAAACATTGGCTGGCCCACGTGGTGGCTTGATTTTGGCGAAGGGTGGCGATGAAGCGTTTTACAAAAAACTGAATTCCTCTGTCTTCCCGGGTTCCCAGGGTGGTCCGTTGATGCATGTGATTGCCGGTAAGGCAGTTGCATTGAAAGAAGCGATGGAACCTGAATTCAAAGTTTACCAACAACAAGTCGCCAAGAACGCGAAAGAGATGGTAGACGTATTCCAGCAACGTGGTTACAAAGTGGTTTCTGGGGAAACCGAAAACCATCTGTTCTTGCTGGATCTGGTGGACAAAGACACTACGGGTAAAGATGCTGATGCGGCCTTGGGACGTGCCAATATCACGGTGAACAAAAATAGTGTGCCTAACGATCCGCGTAGCCCATTCGTCACCTCTGGTATCCGTATCGGGACACCGGCAATTACCCGTCGTGGTTTCAAAGAAACCGAATCTCGCGAGCTGGCGGGCTGGATGTGTGATGTGCTGGATAACATCAATGATGAAGCAACCATTGAACGTGTTAAGCAAAAAGTATTGGACATCTGCGCAAAATATCCTGTTTACGCCTAATTTAAATAAAATGTAGTTTAGTAATAAGCCCGACTCATAACGTAAGTTTTGAGCGGGTTTTTTGTATCAAAAACGGGGGCATTCGGATGGTTGTTCCATCAACATTTTGGTTGGGCCTGGGCTATTTCACCTATTTTTTCTCCTACGGTATATTCTTGCCTTTTTGGTCTGTCTGGTTAAAAGGTGAAGGCATTGATGCCTCAATGATAGGTGTTTTGCTAGGTGTTGGCATGGTAGCTCGTTTTGTCGGTAGTCTGGTTATCTCTCCTACGGTAAAAAACCCCGCTAAATTAATTAATGCATTGCGTCTCCTCTCATTACTGGCATTGCTTTTCGCTGTTGGTTTTGTATTCGGTAGTTATTGGGTATGGCTTTTCTTTATTATGGTTGGTTTCAACTTATTCTTCTCACCACTAGTTCCCTTATCAGATGCGTTGGCGGGAACATGGCAAAAGCAGTTTACCTTTGATTATGGCAAGGTAAGGGTCTGGGGTTCGATTGCATTTGTGATTAGTTCGTCGTTGACGGGCATATTGATGTCTGCCAATGGTATCAATCTCTCAATCAGCAGTCTGAATTTTGGCTGGAATATATCGTCTGATAGTTTGAATCATTGGGTTGGTCACGAGTTATTTGGCACACACCATATCATTCTGGCTTTTTTGCTATTCAGCGTTACAGCTATGTTACTGGGAATGATGTTGAAACCTTCCATCATGCCGGTAGGTAAGATTAAAGCCGCCAAAACCAATGCCGTTTCTTTTAAAGAACTCTTATCTGAAAAGTCAGTGTGGCGTTTTTTACTCTGTGTAACTTTATTACAGGCTGCCCATGCGGGATATTACAGTTTTGGTTCCATTTATTGGGAGCAAGAGGGTTATTCCTCATCAACTATTGGTTATCTCTGGTCGTTGGGAGTGGTGGCTGAAGTTATTATCTTTACTTTTAGCAAGCGATTATTCCGTCGTTGGAGTGCCCGTAATTTGCTGTTATTGTCGGGGATTTGTGGGGTTGTTCGCTGGGGACTCATGGCAACTTCAACGGAATTATCGATGCTGATTGTTATTCAAATCCTGCATTGTGGTACTTTTACCGTTTGCCATTTGGCAGCGATGCGTTTTATTGGTGCCAGAAAAGAAAACGAAATCATCCGGTTGCAGGCAACTTACTCTGCTTTAGCCATGGGAGGCGGTATTGCCGTCATGAGTATGATTGCGGGTTTCATGTATGAGCAGATAGGAAGTGGCATATTTTGGGTGATGGCGCTGGTTGCGTTGCCCACCCTGTTCCTGAGACCAAAAGTTGAAGCCCATCCACTTTCGCACTAACAAAAAACGAAAATAAGAAAAAAGGGCACCCGAGAGGTGCCCTAAAAATAACATTGCTCAAATTATATTTATTCAATAATAACGAATTAACGTTTCAATGCTTCAGTCAATTCTTCACGCATTTCAGACAGAATGTCTTTAACGATACGTGGGCTACCAGCAACGATATTGCCAGAGGTGACATAGTTATGGCCACCAACGAAATCAGTGACAATACAACCTGATTCACGTACCAACAATTCACCGCCGAAGAAATCCCAGGGTTTCAGACCAATTTCGAAGAAACCATCTACCCGTCCGGCAGCAACATACGCCATATCCAACGCCGCAGAACCCGTGCGACGAAAATCGGCACAGCGATCGAATAATTTATTCAGTACATTCATATAAGGAATAGTGTGCTGCTTGGCTTTGAATGGGAAACCGGTCGCAAGGATAGTTCCATTCAGATCACGGGCATTAGTACCACGCAGACGATAACCGTTCAATTGAGCGCCTTGACCACGAGTTGCAGTGAACAGCTCGTTGCGCATTGGATCGTAAACTACGGATACTTCTGTGCGGCCTTTAATGCGCACAGCAATGGAAACAGCAAAATGGGGAAGACGTTTAATAAAGTTGGTGGTGCCATCCAGTGGATCGATAACCCATTGGAAGTCATCCTCTTCTCCTATGTGATCACCACTTTCTTCGGTGATAATCGTATGCTTAGGGTAAGATTTACGGATGATGTCAATGATCAGCTTTTCTGCTTCACGATCAACATTAGTAACGAAATCATTACTGCCTTTTTGGCTTGCTTCAACAGCATCAGGAGTTTCGTAGCTTTTGGCAATGTAGTTGCCGGCCTTACGCGCAGCGCGTATAGCGATGTTTAGCATCGGATGCATGGGTATCTTCTTCCACCAGAATTTTAAAGAACGGGAAATAAATTGGCGCACATTATAGCAGTAGTTCGTCAAAATGACTAATGCTGTGTTAAGATATTCGGCTCTTATACTGAATTTAAAAGCCGTCATGTTAGAGAATATCCGCATTATTCTGGTAGAAACTTCCCATACAGGGAACATGGGATCAACCGCTAGAGCCATGAAAACAATGGGATTGACCAACCTGTATCTGGTTAATCCGCTTGTCCAGCCTGATTCTCACGCTATTGCACTTTCCGCCGGTGCAAGTGATGTTATCGGCAATGCAACGATTGTGAATTCGTTGGATGAGGCATTGGCGGGATGTGAGTTAGTCATTGGCACCAGTGCCCGTTCCCGAACCCTATCCTGGCCGATGGTTGAGCCACGTGAATGTGGTGAACGCTGTGTCGAAACCGCCAGCCACTCTCCCGTTGCTATTGTCTTTGGCCGTGAGCGTGTTGGCTTGACTAACGAAGAATTGCAGAAGTGTAATTATCACCTTTATATCCCAACCAACCCGGAATACGGTTCGTTGAATTTGGCGATGGCGGTTCAGTTGGTTAGCTATGAAATTCGCATGGCATACCTGGCGACCCAAGAGCAATTAGAAGAGGCAACGTCACCAGAGCACGAAGTAGAGTATCCCCCTGTCGAAGATATGGAGCGTTTTTATCAGCACCTTGAACAGGTGTTGCAAGAGTCTGGTTTCATTCGCAAAGCGCATCCGGGCCAGATAATGAATAAATTAAGACGTCTTTATACTCGTGCCCGGCCAGAAACCCAAGAGCTGAATATCCTGCGTGGTATACTGACTTCCGTGGAGAAGTGGGATAAAAAATAACTTGATGTAGTTAAAAAATGTACAGTCAGAACTGTGGCAGAAAGTAACAGGAAGCGTCGCCAGAAAATACAATTTAACGGGATAATAGGTCACTGGATAATAGCGGAAAGCAGTTGGGAAAGCCGTGGGATAGGCAAGTGAAAACGTGAAAGATAGGCAAATAATAGTTGAGTAAATTACTCGGTTAAATAGTTGACTAAAATACTCAGGAATGCCACAATTTCACCCATATTTCACCACGGAGTTTTTGTTATGAGACTGACATCAAAAGGACGTTATGCGGTAACAGCCATGTTAGATGTGGCGTTGCATTCACAAGAAGGGCCGGTGCCGTTAGCCGATATTTCTGAACGTCAGGGTATTTCCCTTTCCTATCTTGAGCAGTTGTTTTCCCGCCTGCGTAAAAATGGTCTGGTTTCTAGCGTCCGTGGTCCAGGTGGCGGCTATTTATTGGGCAGAAATGCCGGTAAAATTTTCGTTGCCGAAGTGATTTCAGCCGTTGACGAATCTGTTGATGCCACTCGTTGTCAGGGGCGAGAAGGTTGTCAAGGCGGCGATCGGTGTTTGACTCATGCCTTGTGGCGTGACCTCAGTGATCGTATCACGAGTTTCCTGAGTAGCATCAGTTTAGAAGAATTAGTCAATAACCAAGAAGTATTGGATGTTGCTGATCGTCAAGACGGCGATAAGCGCCGTACCCCTGGCCCTAACGGCAGACTTCAAGAGACGATTAACGTTAATCTGCGTGCGTAACTTGCGGCAAATACTTGTGTGGCAATGAAAGTATTAAAAGTGTCTTACGGAGCATGTGAGCAATGAAATTACCCATTTATTTGGACTATTCAGCAACAACACCGGTCGATCCACGTGTTGCTGAAAAGATGATGAACTATTTGACTATTGACGGCGTCTTCGGTAACCCAGCTTCCCGTTCACACCGTTTTGGTTGGCAGGCTGAAGAAGCGGTTGATATCGCGCGCAATCAAATTGCTGACTTGGTTGGTGCGGACCCACGTGAAATCGTGTTCACTTCAGGTGCAACAGAATCAGATAACCTGGCAATTAAAGGTGCTGCAAAATTTTATCAGAAGAAAGGCAAGCACATTATCACCAGCAAAACTGAACATAAAGCGGTTTTGGATACTTGCCGGCAGCTGGAGCGCGAAGGTTTTGAGATCACTTATCTGGCACCAATGAGCAATGGCCTGATTGATCTGAAAGAACTGGAAGCGGCCCTGCGTGAAGACACCATTCTGGTTTCCATCATGCACGTCAATAACGAAATCGGTATTGTTCAGGATATCCTGACCATTGGTGAATTATGCCGCAGCCGTGGCATTATTTTCCATGTGGATGCAACCCAAAGTGTTGGTAAATTGCCAATCGATCTCAGTCAGTTAAAAGTTGATTTGATGTCCTTTTCGGCCCATAAACTTTATGGCCCGATGGGGATTGGTGCGCTGTATGTTCGCCGTAAGCCTCGCGTGCGTATTGAAGCACAACAGCATGGTGGCGGTCATGAGCGCGGTATGCGTTCAGGTACATTGCCTGTTCACCAGATTGCTGGCATGGGTGAAGCTTACCGTATCGCGAAAGAAGAACTGGAATCAGAGGCAGTGCGTCTGCGTGGTCTGCGTCTGCGTTTGTGGAACGGTATCAAAGATATTGAAGAAGTTTACCTGAACGGTGATTTAGAACAGGGTGCGCCGCACATTCTTAATGTCAGCTTCAACTATGTTGAGGGTGAGTCATTGATGATGGCATTGAAAGATCTGGCAGTTTCTTCTGGCTCGGCGTGTACTTCAGCGAGTCTGGAGCCTTCTTATGTCCTGCGCGCACTAGGTATGAATGATGAACTTGCGCACAGTTCTATTCGTTTCTCTTTGGGGCGTTTTACCACAGAAGAAGAAATAGACTATGCAATCAATTTGATTCACAACGCAATTGGTCACCTGCGTGATCTTTCTCCATTGTGGGAAATGTTCAAACAGGGTGTGGATCTCAGCACCATCGAATGGTCTCATCATTAATCAGACGGTTTCAGGAGTAACGACATGGCTTACAGCGACAAAGTAATTGATCACTATGAAAACCCACGTAATGTTGGTTCATTCGATAGCGAAGATCCGACAGTGGGTAGTGGCATGGTAGGGGCACCGGCTTGTGGTGACGTCATGCGACTGCAAATCAAAGTCAACGATGAAGGCATCATTGAAGACGCTCGTTTCAAAACCTATGGCTGCGGCTCTGCAATTGCATCCAGTTCTTTGGTAACAGAATGGATGAAAGGTAAATCATTGGAACAGGCTGAGTTGATAAAAAACACTCAGATTGCTGAAGAGTTAGAATTACCACCAGTGAAAATCCATTGTTCTATTTTGGCAGAAGATGCTATCAAAGCGGCTATTGCTGATTACAAAAGCAAGCGCCAGGCCAAATAATTTTTTCGCAAAAAGAAAATAATTCTGGTGGATATTGTTGCAATATCCACCTTTACTAGTTTTAAAGTGAGGTGTTGTATGTCAATTTCCCTGACAGAAAGTGCAGCCCAACGTATTTTGGCCTTTCTTGCCAATCGAGGAAAAGGTGTCGGGTTGCGCTTGGGAGTGAGAACATCCGGCTGCTCTGGTATGGCATATGTGCTTGAATTTGTTGATGCAGTAAATGAAGAAGATCAGATTTTTGAAGATAAGGGCGTGAAAGTCATCGTTGACGGTAAAAGCATCATTTACCTTGATGGTACTGAGTTGGATTTTGTTAAAGAGGGCCTGAATGAAGGCTTTAAATTCAACAACCCCAATGTTTCCAGCGAATGCGGTTGTGGAGAAAGTTTCCACGTTTAACCCTGTTTTTTGACCCGCATTTTGCGAAACCAAGAGTAACTTATGGACTATTTTACTTTATTTGGGCTGCCTGCACGTTATGCGATTGATCGTGAACAGTTGGTGACCCGTTATCAGGAATTGCAACGCCAGTTTCATCCTGATCGTTTTGCCAATCAGCCAGAACGTGAAAAAACACTGGCACTCCAACAAGCTGCTACCATCAATGATGGTTATCAGACGCTAAAACATCCCCTGAAACGCGCAGAATATATGCTGTCTCAGCACGGGTTCGATCTATCCAACGAACAGCACACGATGCAGGATACGGCTTTTTTGATGCAGCAATTAGAATTGCGTGAAGAGCTTGATGCCATTGGGCGTAGCATAGATCCAACAACAGCATTGAGTGATTTTTCATCTCGCTTGAATAAAATGATTAAAACACGTAGTGAGCAGATGGAACAGCAACTCAATGCTGCCGAGTGGTCAGTTGCAGCCGATACCGTCCGTAAATTACGCTTTCTGGATAAATTGCAACAGCAGGTTGAACAACTGGAAGAGCGGTTGTTGGATGATTTTTAGCGGACTTTTGACTGACTTTCAGCTGAATCGTATTGTTTAGCATGATTTTTGGCTGAATGGATTTCAGTTGAATAAATTTATGCTGATATAGATTTATAGGGGCACATATGGCTTTATTACAAATCAGCGAACCGGGTTTATCTGCCGCACCGCACCAACGCCGGCTTGCAGCGGGGATTGATCTTGGTACAACCCACTCATTGGTTGCGACTGTCCGTAGTGGTCAGGCAGAAACATTGGCAGACAGTGAGAACCATCACTTGCTTCCATCTGTTGTACAGTATCGCAAAGAAGACATTCTGGTTGGTCGGCAGGCGCGTCAGCAAGCTGCATCTGATCCTGCCAATACTATCAGCTCAGTCAAGCGGCTGCTGGGGCGCTCTTTGGCTGATGTGCAACAACGTTACCCCAACCTGCCATATCAGTTTCAGGCCAGTGAAAACGGTTTACCGTTGATCAATACCGTGGCGGGGCTAGTAGATCCTATTCAGGTTTCTTCTGAGATATTGAAGTCGTTGGCACAACGGGCAGAAGAAACGTTGGAGGATAAACTGGATGGGGTCGTGATCACAGTTCCTGCTTATTTCGATGATGCCCAACGTCAGGGAACGAAAGATGCAGCTCGTTTAGCGGGCTTGCATGTTCTCCGTCTCTTGAATGAACCCACAGCGGCAGCGGTTGCCTATGGGCTTGATTCCGGTCAGGAAGGCGTGATCGCCGTTTACGATCTTGGTGGCGGGACATTTGATGTCTCCATTCTTCGTCTTAGCCGAGGCGTGTTTGAAGTACTGGCAACGGGGGGAGATACCGCCCTCGGTGGGGACGATTTTGATTTGCTGCTGGCAGATTGGATACGTGAGCGAGCCGGGATCAGCGATAACGGTCACGGATTGCAGCGTCAATTACTGGATATTGCTACCCAAACCAAAATTGCCTTGAGTGAAGCTGAGAAGGCGGAAATCAATATTGCCAACTGGCAGGGTAATATTACCCGTGCCGAATTTAACGAATTAATTATCTCTTTGGTCAAACGCACACTACTTTCCTGCCGTCGGGCGTTGAAAGATGCAGGTGTGACCGTTGATGAGGTTTTGCAGGTTGTCATGGTGGGGGGATCAACGCGCGTGCCGTTGGTGCGCAGCATGGTGGGAGAATTCTTTGATCGTGAGCCATTAACTTCTATCGACCCGGACAAAGTGGTGGCCGTTGGTGCTGCCATTCAGGCCGATATTCTGGTGGGTAACAAGCCAGACAGCGAAATGTTGTTACTTGATGTTATCCCGTTGTCACTTGGTTTGGAGACAATGGGAGGGTTGGTTGAAAAAATCATTCCACGTAATACCACCATTCCTGTTGCAAAAGCGCAAGAATTTACCACTTTCAAAGATGGTCAAAGCGCGATGAGCATTCATGTGGTGCAAGGCGAGAGAGAATTAGTCACCGATTGCCGTTCACTGGCGCGTTTCGCGCTGCACGGCATTCCGCCATTACCGGCTGGCGGTGCACATATCCGTGTGACGTTTCAGGTTGATGCGGATGGCCTGTTGAGCGTCAGTGCCTTGGAAAAATCCACGGGAGTTGAAGCTTCCATTCAGGTTAAGCCTTCCTATGGTCTGTCGGATGAAGAAATTGCCCGCATGCTCAGAGACTCCATGACTAATGCACAGGAAGATGTTCAGGCCCGCAAATTAGCTGAACAGAAAGTAGAAGCCGCCCGAATGCTGGAAAGTTTAACCCGTGCATTGGAAAAAGATGCGGATTTACTGAGTCAAGAAGAGCAGGCTGCTATTGATGCTGCCGCACAAGTATTAATCGAAAGTGCTCAGGGAACCTCCCCTGATGCGATTGAAAGTGCAATTAAACAATTGGACAAGCAAACGCAGGAATTTGCAGCACGCCGTATGGACACATCAATCCGCCGGGCTTTGGCGGGTCATTCTGTGGATGAGATTTAATTATGCCTAAAATTGTCTTTTTACCTCATAACGAACTTTGCCCTGAAGGAGCAGTATTGGACGCGCAGGAAGGCGAATCCATTCTGGATGTGGCATTACGTAATGGCATTGAAATTGAACATGCTTGCGAGAAATCCTGTGCGTGTACCACGTGTCACTGTATCGTCAGGGAGGGCTTTGACTCACTGGAAGAAAGCTCTGAACTGGAAGATGACATGTTGGATAAGGCATGGGGATTGGAGCCTGAAAGTCGTTTGAGCTGTCAGGCCAAAGTTACCGATGAGGATTTAGTCGTTGAAATCCCGAAATACTCCATTAACCATGCGCGCGAACACTGACAGGAGAACAGAAAATGAAATGGTCTGACAGTCGTGATATTGGCGAAGCGCTGTATGATAAATTTCCTGATTTAGATCCCAAAACAGTGCGTTTTACCGATATGCATGAATGGATTTGTGAGCTGGCGGATTTTGATGATGATCCACAGAAATCCAACGAAAAAATATTGGAAGCAATCTTGCTGGTGTGGCTGGATGAATATGAATAGTGTGCAATTTATCTAAGAAAAAATAGCGCAATTTCACCGATTCCTGCTCAAGAGCTTGGCATAGTCTGTATTTAGTGGAAAACTGGCAATCGCCAGTTTTTTTATAAACCCTTACTGTGGAACAGTGACCGATGTGACACAGTGAACAATAAGATAAGAAGTGAGAAAAAATGACAAAGCAAATCATGCCCATAACACTGTCTTATGAGCCAGCTAACGCTTGCTGGGGTGAAAAAGCACTAATTAGCTCAAGTGAGCAAGGGATCACAATCCATTTAGAAGGCAATGGCAAGCTGGGTGCAATTCAACGTGCTGGACGTAAAATTGACGGGCAAGGAATTCGCAATATTGCTTTAGTGGGTGAGGGCTGGGATCTGGAAAAAAGTTGGTCATTTTGGCTGGGTTTCCGTTCCCCTAAAGGATTGCGCACCATTGAATGGCCACAACTCCCTGCGACGGAAAAACAGGAACTGGAAAGAAGGATCAAATTCATTGATTGGGTGCGTGATACCATCAACCTTCCGGCAGAAGATTTGGGACCAGAACAGCTTGCCCAGAGAGCTATTGATTTATTGCGCGGGGTAGCAGGTGATGCCGTGAGTTATCGCATCATCAAAGGGGATGAGTTGCGTGAACAGGGATATGCGGGGGTATATACCGTCGGCCGTGGCTCTTCTCGTGATCCCGTGTTCCTGGCATTAGATTTCAATCCAACAAAAGAGGCAAAAGCACCGGTCTTCGCCTGTTTGGTTGGTAAAGGCATTACCTTCGATTCCGGTGGATACAGCCTCAAACCTTCTAATTTCATGGAGTCTATGAAATCAGATATGGGGGGGTCTGCAACATTAACAGGGGCACTGGCTTTGGCGATTAGTCGTGGCCTGAAACATCGTGTAAAGCTGTTTCTGAGCATTGCAGATAACATGGTGAGCGGTAACGCTTTCAAATTGGGTGATATCATTCACTACCGCAACGGTAAAACGGTTGAAGTGATGAACACGGATGCAGAAGGGCGTCTGGTTCTGGCTGACGGTTTGATTGAAGCCAGTGCGGAAAAAGCGCAACTTATTATTGATGCTGCCACTTTGACGGGAGCAGCGAAAACCGCAGTAGGAAATGATTACCACTCAGTCTTAAGTTTTGATGATCAACTGGTATCTGACCTAATGGCAGCAGCCGATCATGAACATGAATTATTCTGGCGTTTACCGCTGGCTGAATTCCATCGTAGCCAACTGCCATCCAACTTTGCTGATCTGAACAACATTGCGTCACCGGCACATTCGGCAGGAGCAAGTACCGCAGCAGCATTTTTGTCGCACTTTGTTGAAAATTACAAAAAAGATTGGGTACATATAGATTGTTCAGCAACTTACCGTAAATCCGCTGTGGAACAATGGGCGGCGGGAGCAACGGGATATGGTGTACGTACCATTGCCAATTTATTGCTGACGAAAGCGAAATAAACTGAAACTCTTTTCTTAATAGCTCCTCTTGTGGGGAGCTATTGTTGAATTTTTCGATGACCTTAACTTCAATTAAAACAGTATTGTCGGAGATGCTCATGAGCTTATTAAATGGAACTATTGCTACCGAAATAGAAGTTCCTGACGGAAGCCTTATTACGCTAAGTCAGCCAGAAGAACAGCCGATTCAGCTTATTGAGTCACTCATTGAATTATTTAAACAACATAAACCTGTTCGACAGGCGTTTTTAATTATGGCTCATGATAAAAATGTGGATGAAAAACCCAATGTATTAATTGGCTTGGAATTCAGTGTGACACTGACAGAAAATGAGATTAATTTGCTGATGCAAGAAGCTGGTGAACTGGCTTGCAAATATCTTGATGAAGATGAATCTGTCGATTTTTGCCAGCTTGATGAACAAGAAGGGGGTATCAGCCATTTCTTGCTTCATCATACTCAACCCTTTTATCAGCGAAAATTAGGGAGCTGGCTGCGTAATACCATCCCAGTTATTAATCAATAACGGCTTGATTGCTTTACCATGACACCGTTTTCTTCGTTATGAAATCAGCGCCTACAGCAATAGAATTTATTTTAAACGTAACGCATGACATTGCTGTTTCACCTATTCCGCCCTATGACTTTCTTGTGATCTACGTTTATGTAACTTGATAACATTTGCTAAACTAATATTGCGAGGAGTATCGAAAATCTACAAAAACATCGGATATAACTATAAGATGACTTTTTCTTTTGTCAGCAAATTAGTTATTTTTTCTGTGCGTTAGTCATGCGAAACAAGAAGTACCATAGTAAATACCCAAAAAATAATATCTCGGTATATCCGGTAAATTGATAAGGATTATGGTTATGTATCAATATCAATGGCAGCAATGGGTGGCATGGAGAAAACAATATCGGGTCGCGCTGTTTGCCATCTTATTTTCGCTTCTTGCATTAGCTGGCTGCGATCAATCTGAAAAAACGAAATCAGAAGCATCAAAAAATAAAGTTGTGCAATCGACAGAGGGCACAGCTTCGAATAATGCACAAACCAAAATATCGGCACAACGCTATGTGGGTAAAGATGTCACTATCTTAGATGCGTCCGAGCTGCAATTGGATGGCGCCAGTGCAATGGTCGTGACGTTTTCTGTTCCTTTGGAACCTGATCAGGATTTTTCTCAAAAGGTGCATCTTGTTGATGTTAAATCGGGAAAGCTGGATGGTGCGTGGGAGCTTTCCAATAATCAGATGGAACTCAGGTTACGTCATTTGCCGCCTGCTCGTAAGTTACAGCTGACGGTTGACGCGGGCATAAAAGGTATCAATGAGCGTCAATTGATGAAAGCTTATGAGAAAAAGCTTGATACCGCGTCTATTACACCTACCGTTGGGTTTGCCAGCAGGGGGCTATTGTTACCCGGCAAAGCAGCAGAAGGATTACCTGTTCTGGCTCTTAATGTTGATAGCGTAGATGTCAATTTTTTCCAGATTAAGGAAGGTGCCTTACCTAAATTCATCGCCAATTGGCAATACAGCAGTAATATGAACGATTGGGATTCCGAGGAATTACTGCGAGACACGGAGTTAGTCTACACTGGACGTTTTGACCTCAACCCTACCGCCAATACCCGCGAAAAAATATTACTGCCCTTAAGTAATATCAAAGAACTGCAAAAAAATGGGATTTATTTGGCAGTCATGCAGCAGGCGGGAAAATATACGTCCAGTAATCCGGTTACGCTGTTCACACTGAGCGATATTGGTGTTTCTGTGCACCGTTATCTGAACAGGGTTGATGTATTCACCCAATCTTTGGGGCAAGGCTCTGGCCTGAAAGGTGTTGAGATCCGCATGTTGGACGCGAAAGGACAACTCGTGGCAAAAGCGACGACAGACAGTGATGGGCATGCTTCTCTGGAAAAAAATAACAAAGCTAAACTATTGCTGGCTATCCAGGGTGGACATACCAGCATGGTTGATTTGAACTCACCGGCCTTAGATCTCTCTGAATTTGATATTGGTGGGCCGCAAGGATATAGTAAGCAGTTTTTTGTATTTGGACCCAGGGATCTTTATCGGCCAGGAGAAACGTTGATCGTTAATGGCTTACTGCGTGATGCTGATGGCCACCCGTTAAAATCACAACCCGTTAAGGTGGATGTATTAAAAGCGGATAATCAGGTTGTCCATAGTTTTGTTTGGCAAGCGGAAAACGGATTATACCAATACCATTACCTGATCCCTCGTGAAGCCGAAACCGGAATGTGGTCACTGCGATTTGATTTAGGAGATAAGACACCGCGCTATTACAAATTTAATGTTGAAGATTTCATGCCTGAACGGATGGCGCTGGAGATCAAAGGAAATGTTAATAATCAGCCGATATTGACTAATGAAAATGTTGAATTTGCTATAACGGGTCGTTACCTGTACGGTGCGCCTGCCGCTAATAATCGCTTGCAGGGGCAATTGTTTCTGCGTCCTGCCCGACATGCTGTGGCGAAATTATCGGGATACGAATTTGGTTCTGCAAAAGAAACCGATTTGCGACGGGCACTGGATGAATTTGACCTTACCTTAAACAGTGAAGGGAAGACGAACCTTTCTGTCAGCAAGGATAACTGGAAGTCAATGGCATCTCCGGCAACCGTTGTTGTACAGGCCAGTTTGCTGGAATCGGGTGGACGTCCAGTGACACGCCGTGCTGAACAAGCTATCTGGCCGGCTGAGAAATTGGTTGGCATACGTCCGCTTTTCAACAAAAAGGGCATTTATAATTACCGTACCGATCGCGATGAAGATCGCTATAGTGTGGATGAACACTCACTGGCCGAATTTGAAATAGTGTATGCAGATGCCAGCGGTAAAAAATATGCGGCACCGGACTTAAGAGCGCGTCTGATATATGAACGGCGTGATTACTATTGGCGTTGGTCAGACGATACCGGTTGGAACTCGGATTATGACCAGAAAGATTTGGTTATGGACGATGAACATATCCAGATTGCGGAGAATGGAACAGCTAAAGTCAGTTTCCCTGTGGATTTTGGGTCTTATCGTATTGAAGTTGTTAACCCTCAAAATCAGCTCGTTACCAGCCTGAATTTCTGGGCGGGTTATTCATGGCAGGATAATACCGGAGGTACGGGGGCTGTACGTCCGGATCAGGTTAAATTGTCATTGGATAAACCTGCCTATAAACCGGGCGAAAAAATGCAAGTGCGTTTGGTTGCACCACAACAAGGTAAAGGTTATTTGCTGGTGGAATCTAGTGATGGGCCATTGTGGTGGCAAAAAATAGACGTCCCGGAAAAAGGGCTGGATATTGAAATTCCAATGAATCAGGCATGGGCCCGTCATGATCTGTATCTCACTGCCGTTGTTGTGCGTCCCGGTGATAAATCCCGTCAGGCAACCCCTAAGCGGGCAATCGGTGTATTGCACATACCTCTGATGGATGAAGGACGTAAATTAAACGTAGCCTTAAATGCACCCGATAAGATGCGTCCAAATCAGGATCTCAAAGTTAAAATCAAAGTAACGCCTCAACAAGGGCAACAACTGCCGCAACAGGTTAATGTTCTGCTTTCAGCCGTGGATACAGGCGTGTTAAGCATTACAGACTTTAAGACCCCCGATCCTTATGAAGCATTCTTTGGTCGTAAACGTTATGGCGTTGATCAATATGATGTTTATGGTCATCTGATTGAAGCCGAGGGACGACAGGCCAATCTACGCTTTGGAGGAGATGGTAGTAATGATGATCTGGAACGAGGGGGTAAAAAGCCGCTAACGGTAGTCAAAATTATCGCAGAGCAGGCTAAACCCGTCACCCTGAACGCCAATGGTGAAGGCGAAGTGACCTTGTCTATTCCTGACTTCAACGGAGAACTCAGGTTGATGGCTCAAGCCTGGAATAATGATAAATTCGGTCACAGTGAGCGTAAAATTATTATCGCAGCACCGGTCATTACGCAAATGTCATTGCCTCGTTTTATGGCAGGGGGCGATAAATCCCAATTGTCGTTGGATCTCACTAACTTAACAGAGCAGCCGCAAACCCTGACATTGAGTTTCTCTGCGAAGGGATTGATTAAATTACAGGGCGTGACGAGCAAAAAACTCGTGTTGGAAAAAGGGAAACGTTCAACCATTCAAATTCCGGTTAAAGCAGAGCATGGATTTGGGCAAGGTGAAGTTTTCTTGACGATTAATGGCTTGGATCTGCCCGATGAAAAACGGACGCAATATAGAAATAGTTGGAAAATCGGTGTTCGTCCTGCTCATCCAGCCAAAACAATCCCGTTTTCTGACGTGATCCATCAAGGGCAAAGCTGGCAATTACCCCCGTCAGCCATTGCAGGTCTGGCACCAGAAACAACAGAAGGGCAGCTATTGCTGACCAGCCGGCCACCATTGCAAATTGCCCGTTATATTCGTGAATTGTACGCTTATCCTTATGGCTGTTTGGAACAAACAGTGAGCGGGCTTTATCCATCACTCTATTCCAATGAAGCTGAGTTGAAAAAGCTGGGTATTAATACACAAAGTGACGAAAAGCGCAGGAAGGCCATTGAGGTGGGAATTACCCATCTGCTCAGTATGCAGCGTTATGATGGCAGCTTTTCGTTGTGGAACCGTAATGGTAATGAAGAGTTTTGGCTGACGGCTTATGCGACGGATTTTCTGTTCCGTGCAACCCAGCAGGGTTACAGCGTTCCTGTCGATGCCCTGAAAGCAGCTAATAACCGTTTATTACGTTATCTACAAGACAGAACCATCATCAGTGATCGTTACAGTGGTTCACGTTTAGCGACACAATTTTCTGTGCAGGCTTATGCTGGTCTGGTTCTGGCCGGTCAGCAAAAAGCACCGCTGAGTGGGTTGAGGCAACTCTATGAACGTCGGAAGCAGGCTGAAAACGGTTTATCTTTGGTTCAATTGGGTATCGCACTGAAAATGATGGGAGATAATACCCGGGGTGATGAAGCTGTTTATCTGGGAATTAATCAACCCCGCAAACCGGGTTATGGGCTGGGGGACTATGGCAGTGTTATCCGTGATAACGCACTGATTGTTGCTCTGTTGACAGAGCACAAGATGTTGCAAAAAGAGCGTGATGAGAAGCTGCTCAACTTATCCAATGAGTTGTCAGGCCGCCGTTATTTCTCAACTCAGGAAAGTAATTCGCTGTATCTGGCCGGACGTTACTTTATCAGTGCGACTGAACAACCGTGGAGAGCGGTAATTAATCAGCAAACGCCACCACTTAACCGTGACAGTGCGTTAACCGAAACGCTAACGGCAAGCCAGCTTTTAAAAGGTGTGGATATCAGCAATCGTGGCGACAGTACCCTGTATTCACGCCTGAATATCGTCGGGTATCCACTGAATACTCCTGCCCCTTACTCAAATGTTCTGAATATTAAGCGTACTTACCTTGATCTGGAAGGCCGTCCTGCCTCTATCGAGCGTATGAGAAGTGGTGAAATGGTTGCTGTGAGGCTGGAGATCAGCGCAACCCAACCAGTGCCAGATGCATTGGTTGTTGATTTATTACCCGCCGGATTAGAGATAGAGAATCAAAATCTGGCGACCCGCAGTGCTAGATTGGATGAAAGTGCGACGGGGTTGGCCGATTCTGTTGAAGGAGTACAGGATGCGGATATCCGCCATATCGAATACCGCGATGATCGTTTTGTTGCCGCTGTTGCTGTGCCATCTTATACCCCAGTGACATTACTGTATTTGGCTCGTGCGGTTACACCTGGTATTTATCAAGTACCGGCACCACAGGTTGAATCCATGTATGTCCCTGACTGGCGGGCGGTGGGTAAAACCGATTCAAGACTGGAAGTTGTCCGCTAATCATCGTTTGCCCCTATTTCGGAAGATAGGGGCTGTTTCACTTCGGATACGGCTTTAATGAGAAAATCACCTTTCCGCAAGCATCAAATTATTTTGGTGCTGTTTCTGGTCATTTTATTCGTTTTTCCCGCCGCCCTGTGGCTGGCAGATAAAATCTGGCCGTTGCCAATACATAACGTCAAAATGACACGAGTAGTCGTGGGGGCTGATGGTTCACCGTTATGGCGTTTTGCTGACCGCGAAGGAGTCTGGCGTTACCCTGTTACATTAGATCAAGTTTCTCCTGAATACCTTCAGGCATTACTGACTTATGAAGATCGCTGGTTTTATAAGCATCCGGGCATCAACCCAATCTCTCTTTTGCGGGCAGCATGGCAAGACTTTCGTGCAGGAAAAATAGTGTCAGGGGGCAGTACTATTTCCATGCAAGTCGCCCGACTGATTGAGCCACACTCACGAACCCTTACCGGAAAATTCAAACAACTTTGGCACACATTGCAACTGGAATGGCACTATTCAAAAGATGAAATTTTGGTGATGTACCTGAACCGTGCGCCATTTGGTGGAACATTACAGGGGGTAGGGGCGGCAAGTTGGGCTTATTTGGGGAAATCACCGTCAGAACTTTCAGCCGGAGAAGCGGCATTATTGGCCGTCTTACCACAAGCGCCCAGCCGATTACGGCCTGATCGTTATCCGGAACGGGCACAAGCAGCGCGTGACAAAGTATTGCAGCGATTGGCGCGATATCATGTTTGGTCAGAGAAGAAAGTGGCTGATATTAAGGAAGAAAATATCTGGCTGGCTCCACGTCAGGTCCCTCATCTGGCGCCATTATTGGCGAGGCGAATGGCAAATGAAAATCAGGCGGAAGTGATCCAAACGACCATTGATATCGGTTTGCAACGTCAATTAGAAGATATGGTGCTTAACTGGAAATATCAGTTGGCGGGCAAAACTTCAATTGGCGTATTAGTGGTGGATCACACCGATATGTCTGTTAAAGCCTATATTGGTTCCGCCGATTTTCAGGATAACAGTCGCTTTGGGCATGTGGATATGGTCAGTGCATGGCGTTCACCCGGCTCGACACTGAAACCTTTTTTATATGCTATGGCGTTGGATGATGGATTAATTCACGCAGAGTCTTTATTGCAGGATGTTCCCCGCCGTTTTAATGATTATCGACCGGGTAATTTTGACCGTGGATTCAACGGGCCGGTGAGTGCCAGTGAGGCATTGGTAAGATCGCTCAATTTACCCGCTGTACAGCTTCTTGAAGCCTATGGTTCGAAGCGATTCACGGCTAATTTACGCAATGTAGGAATGAAATTACGTTTCCCGTTGGGCAGTGAACCCAACTTATCCCTTATCTTGGGAGGGACAGCTGCTCGAATGGACGAATTGGTCTCGGTTTACAGTGCCTTTGCCCGTCAGGGAAAAGTCTCTCCACTGCGCTTTACACCGCAACAAAAAATACGGGACAGGCAATTGTTCTCTGCCGGGGCAGCCTGGATTGTCAGAAGAATTATGGCCGGTGAGGGACGTCCTCAGCCTGATGATATTCTGCCTGCCCG
Source organism: Xenorhabdus sp. SGI240 (assembly GCF_040081915.1). Lineage (NCBI taxonomy): Bacteria > Pseudomonadati > Pseudomonadota > Gammaproteobacteria > Enterobacterales > Morganellaceae > Xenorhabdus > Xenorhabdus sp. SGI240. Next base: position 37,551 of record NZ_JBEBMB010000032.1, on the reverse strand, counting down.
TGTTCCGCTGGCATGGAAAACAGGCACAAGTTATGGCTATCGGGATGCATGGGCAATTGGCCTGAACGCTCGTTATACCTTCGGGGTTTGGGTCGGCCGACCCGATGGAACGCCGGTTATTGGTCAGTCTGGGTATGCTACGGCGATACCGATCATGAACCAAATCAATAATTTATTAATGGAGAGCTTGCGTTATAGTCCAATGCGCATTCCTGTTGATCCCCGCCCAGCCCGCGTCACTCAGGCAACCATTTGCTGGCCGAGTGGTACTGTCCTGCCCCAGGACAGTAATAACTGCCGGCAACAGCGCTTAAGCTGGATTTTGGATAATACTATTCCTCCGACACTCTCCGCTATAGAGCAGGAAGGTATTTCAGGCATTAACGAGCCGATTTGGTTAGATAAGTATGGCTTGCGTGTTGCTCCTGATTGCCCGGATGCTCATCCTGAAACCATAAGCTTATGGCCAATCTCACTGGAAGCCTGGCTACCGGCTAAAGAGCGCCGGGCAAATCGGCTGCCTCTTATTAATCCACAATGTCCGCCCATAAAAACGGATGTAGCACCATTATTGATTATTGGTGTACGGGAAGGAGAGGTGTTGAAGCGTATTCCAGGGAAAATGAGCCTGGATTTGCGGCTCACAACACAAGGAGGCAGCGGCAAGCAATGGTGGTTTTTGAATGGTGAACAAGTGGCCGTGACAGAAAATAATCAACCCTGGAGCGAGACGTTATCACAATCAGGAAAATACCAACTTAGTGTTTTAGATTTGGGGGGGCAGGTTAGCGCAATCAATTTTGTGGTGAAGTAACAGGAAAATTTATAGTCTCTGATGAAAGTAAACAAGATATACCCATCCAACGTCAAGATGCGTGTTACATTTCCCTGCACAGCGGGGAAATATAAGCGAAAATGTGATTTATGCTAAAAAATGATATTTTCGCTAAGAAAGTCTTAATGAAATGTTATGTTTTTTGTAGGCAAGCCGAAACTCTCCTCCTATAATCAACGCCTATTTTATCCCTGTCAGATTCAGGGTAGAGTTGCCCCTCTGGGGCATAAAAATTAAAATGAATCATCGCTGAAAGTGCCAAAGAGGTTACTCAATGACAATTGAACGTACTTTTTCCATTATTAAACCCAATGCCGTGAAGAAAGATGTTATCGGTTCTATCTATGCCCGTTTTGAAAGTGCAGGATTTAAAATCATCGCGGCCAAAATGCTACATTTAACTCGCGAACAAGCGGAAGGTTTTTATGCTGAACACAAAGGCCGTCCTTTCTTTGATGGTCTGGTGGAATTCATGACCTCTGGCCCAATAATGGTACAGGTTCTGGAAGGTGAAAATGCCGTTCAACGTCATCGCGATCTGATGGGTGCGACTAATCCTGATAATGCCTTGGCAGGTACTCTACGTGCAGATTATGCAGACAGCTTTACTGAAAATGCCGTTCACGGCTCAGACTCGATTGAATCGGCAAACCGCGAAATTGCTTATTTTTTCAGTGATGATGAAATTTTCCCTCGCTGCTAACGTTTTTCGCTGCATGTAGCATATAAACAGTAAAGTTTGTACAATGATGCGCCCCACTGATTTGGTTCAGCGGGGCGTTTATTATTTTATTTCAATGTCCATTCAATATGGCTCTGATTAAAAGAGAGAATGATCATTGAATTGGCAGTCACCGCATGAAAACTTAATGCTGAAATCAGATCAGCATAGAGCCGAAAGTGTAACAACGAGGCGATGTAACAATGTCCCAACTTAACGAAACCGTACCACTTGCAACTTCCGCCGTATCTGTCACACCTGAAAAGAAAAACGGTAAAGTCAATTTTCTCGACCTTAACCGTAAACAAATGCGTCAATTTTTTGTCGATATGGGAGAGAAGCCTTTTCGTGCCGATCAGGTCATGAAATGGATTTACCATTATTGCTATGACGATTTTGAGCAGATGACCGATATTAACAAAGTGCTCAGGGCAAAATTGCAACAAGTTGCTGAAATCAAAGCACCCGAAGTTGCCGAAGAGCAACGCTCTGCTGATGGCACTATCAAATGGGCGATTACTGTCGGTGATCAACAGGTTGAAACGGTTTATATCCCAGAAGATGATCGCGCGACACTGTGTGTTTCATCTCAGGTGGGATGTGCTTTAGAGTGTAAATTTTGTTCTACGGCTCAACAGGGCTTTAACCGCAATCTGCGAGTTTCCGAGATTATTGGTCAGGTCTGGCGCGCCGCCAAGATTATAGGATCATTGAAATCCAGTGGTCGTCGTCCCATTACCAACGTCGTGATGATGGGAATGGGAGAACCACTGCTTAATTTGAATAATGTCGTGCCAGCAATGGAAATTATGATGGATGACTTCGGCTTCGGTCTGTCGAAACGTCGTGTGACATTGTCAACGTCTGGTGTTGTCCCTGCACTGGATAAACTGGGGGATATGATCGATGTTGCACTGGCCATTTCTTTGCATGCACCCACTGATGACGTTCGTGACGAAATTGTGCCAATTAACCGTAAGTACAATATTGAAGAGTTTCTGGCAGGAGTACGTCGTTACCTGACAAGATCCAATGCTAATCAGGGGCGGGTTACGGTGGAGTATGTGATGCTTGATCATGTCAATGACAGCGTTGAGCAGGCCCATCAGTTGGCCGAATGCCTGAAAGATACTCCCAGCAAGATCAACCTGATCCCGTGGAACCCGTTCCCGGGGGCCCCTTATGGACGCAGTTCAAACAGCCGCATCGATCGTTTTGCTAAAGTCCTGATGGGATACGGTTTTACAACCATCGTGCGTAAAACGAGGGGAGATGATATTGATGCAGCATGTGGGCAGCTTGCCGGTGATGTCATTGACAGAACCAAGCGAACCATGAAAAAACGTCTTGCAGGTGAACCTATTCAGGTAAAAACAGTCTAATTTTTTGTTTAATATCGATTAATGGCTGAAAATTTGGCAAATTTTAACATATCCTTATAAATGAAGATGGTATGATACGGAAATCAATAATTTGGTCTATAGTTTGTTTTGGCCTGTTAACGGGGTGTGTGGAACAATCAACGCATCGCGCTCATCAGGTTGTTGCCATAGATACACGATTGCAGCTAGGGAAAGCTTATTTGGCGGAACGAAATTTATCGGCCGCTAAATATCATTTTCAAAAAGTCCTGCTGGCGGAACCTCATCATTCAGAGGCTCATTTAGGCATGGCACTGCATGAACAATATGCAGGTCGCCCGGAAACCGCCAGTCAGCATTATAGAATGGCTATGCAGTATGCGGCTGAAAGTGATACCGTAGTACATCACTACCATATTTTTCTTTGTGAACAAAAGCAGTATGACAAAGCTGAACAGTTGATCATGAAAAGTATGAAAAGTAACACAGGCCGTTATCGCTGTGATAAATGATTTTCTGTGTCAAATGCAGTATTTAGATGATTTCGCTACACAAATTAAATGATATGTTCTGTTCATTTAATTTGTGTAAATTCTTTAACCCAGAACAGTACCAGTATCCCTTGCTAATGAAGACTGAAACTTATCCAGAAGAAGCCAATCTGACAACAGGTCAGATTTTGCGTCAGGCTCGTGAAAAACATGAGCTTTCTCAGCAAACTGTGGCAGATCGCTTGTGTCTTAAACTGTCCACTGTTCGTGATATTGAAGAAGATAATATCTCGTCAAATATTTCACCAACATTCCTTCGTGGATATATTCGCGCCTATGCAAAATTGGTTCAGGTGCCTGAAACTGAAATCTTGAGTACCCTGGATAAACAGATACCTTCCAGGGACATAAAAACGGCCCCTATGCAAAGTTTTTCAGCGGGGAAAAAACGCAAGAAACGCGACGGTTGGTTAATGAAAATAACATGGGCTGTTATTGTTGTGTTGTTGGGAATGACATTCCTGTGGTGGTGGCAGAACTATAAAGTACAACAAACAGAACTGTCTTCAATGTCCACACAATCAAATGCCCAGAATAATCAGGTAACAGGTTCTGAAACTAATGCTCAATCTGATGTTTTCCAGGAAAAAACATCGTTGGCAGAGGCAAATGGCACAGAAGTAAACAGCAATGCTCCCGTATCTTCCAGTGCGCCGGTATCCACAGCAACCAATCAGCCTGCAACCAATGCAACACCAGAAAATACGGCTACTGCTGCCAATGCAGAGATAAATAGTGCTGTTGTGAGTCCCTCATCGACTGATGTAAATAGTATCAGCACGGCGAACAACGGTGAATTAGTGATAGATTTCAGCGGTGAATGTTGGCTGGCAGTCGAAGATGCTAAAGGTAAAGTGTTGTTTAGTGGCATAAAAAAGAAAGGGGATAGCCTGAAACTTTCCGGTAATTTACCTTATTTGGTGAGTATTGGCGCCCCAGCCAAGGTTAAGGTTCAGTTCCAGGGAAAACCCGTGGATCTAAGTTCCTTCGTGAAGAAAGGCGTCACGGCTAAACTGACTCTGAAATAAATGCTTTAACTGTTTTGGCCAAATTATTCACCACAGCATAGTTGTCATTCTTATAAACAAAAATACAGGGATGTAGGGGAGTAATGTAAAAATGCATATTGAATCACCGATAAAAAGACGTCAGTCTACACGGATTTATGTCGGTAATGTGCCTATCGGGAATGGCGCACCGATTGCGGTGCAATCAATGACTAACACACGAACAACTGATGTTGAAGCAACAGTCAATCAAATTAACGCGTTAGAGCGTGTAGGTGTTGATATCGTTCGGGTGTCTGTTCCAACAATGGATGCAGCCGAAGCGTTTAAGTCCATCAAACAGCAAGTCAATGTCCCTCTTGTTGCCGATATTCATTTCGATTACCGCATAGCCCTGAAAGTTGCGGAATATGGTGTTGACTGTCTGCGCATCAATCCTGGCAATATTGGTAATGAAGATCGTATTCGTCAGGTTGTGGATTGCGCCCGCCACAATAATATTCCAATTCGCATTGGGGTTAATGGTGGATCACTGGAAAAAGATCTACAGGAAAAATATGGTGAACCCACACCAGAAGCGTTGGTTGAATCGGCAATGCGTCATGTGGATATTCTTGATCGCCTGAACTTCGACCAATTTAAAGTGAGCGTTAAGGCCTCTGACGTTTTTCTGGCGGTTGGGGCATACCGTTTACTGGCACAAAAAATTGATCAACCGCTGCATTTGGGCATTACGGAAGCAGGTGGAGCCCGTGCGGGTGCGGTGAAATCTTCAATTGGCCTTGGTATTTTGTTGTCAGAAGGAATTGGCGATACACTGCGTATTTCGTTGGCCGCAGATCCCGTGGAAGAAGTTAAAGTCGGTTTTGATATTCTGAAAGCATTGCGTATTCGTTCACGGGGGATTAATTTCATTGCCTGTCCAACGTGTTCGCGCCAGGAATTTGACGTTATCGGTACGGTTAATGCCCTTGAGCAGCGTCTTGAAGACTTAGTCACCCCGATGGATGTTTCTATCATTGGCTGTGTCGTGAATGGTCCGGGAGAAGCAGAAGTTTCAACGCTTGGCGTAACGGGGGCGAAAACAAAAAGCGGCTTTTATGAAGATGGTATTCGTCAAAAAGAGCGTTTTGACAATAACAACTTGATTGATCAACTTGAGGCGAAAATTCGGGCGAAGGCCGCTATCCTCGATGTTAAGAACCGAATCGGCATCAATCAGCTTGATGAGTAGTTTATTGGGGATATAAGCATATAGATTTGCTTGCAGATTGAACCTTGCAAGTATTCGCTTTTATAATCGTTGGCATTGTATAAATATTAATAAGAGATAAAACGTGACAAAAAATATCCCAGCTATTCGTGGCATGAATGACTGCCTTCCTGCTGAAACGGCCATCTGGCAACGAGTTGAATCTACGGTGAAGCGTGTGCTGTCAGGTTACGGTTTCAGCGAAATTCGGACACCGATTGTAGAGCAGACCCCGTTATTCAAACGTGCAATTGGGGAAGTTACTGATGTTGTCGAAAAAGAGATGTATACCTTTGACGATCGCAATGGTGAAAGCTTAACCCTGCGCCCAGAAAATACCGCAGGATGTGTCCGTGCCGGTATTCAGCATGGTCTGCTGTACAATCAGGAACAGCGCTTATGGTATATCGGGCCTATGTTCCGTTATGAGCGCCCACAAAAAGGCCGTTACCGTCAATTCCATCAGTTAGGGGCTGAAGTGTTTGGCTTACAGGGACCAGATATTGATGCCGAGCTTATTTTAATGACAGCACGTTGGTGGCGCGAGCTTGGCATTGCTGATCACGTTACACTTGAATTGAACTCAATTGGTTCATTAGAAGCCCGTGCCAATTATCGTGAGGCGTTAGTGGCATTCCTTGAACAACATAAAGAGAAACTGGACGAAGATTGTCAACGCCGCATGTATACCAACCCATTGCGTGTATTGGACTCTAAAAACCCTGAAATTCAGCAGCTTCTGAATGATGCACCGGAGCTGTTTGATTATCTTGATAGCGAGTCAAAAGAGCACTTTGATGGACTGTGTCAGCTACTGGATAGTGCAGGGATCAAATACCGCATCAACCAGCGTCTGGTTCGCGGCCTTGATTACTACAACCGTACTGTTTTTGAATGGGTGACATCGGCGTTGGGGGCGCAGGGAACCGTCTGTGCGGGTGGTCGTTACGATGGCTTGGTTGAGCAATTGGGCGGTAAGGCAACACCCGCAGTTGGTTTTGCCATGGGCATGGAACGTATGGTCCTGTTGGTGCAGGAAGTCAATCCTGACTTTGTTGCTGATTTGGCTGTTGCCGATGTCTATTTCTCTTCCTTTGGTGAAGGTAGCCAGCAAGCGGCATTAATATTGGCCGAAAAAATCCGTGATCAATTGCCAGAATTACGTCTGATGACCAATCATAGCGGTGGTAACTTTAAGAAACAGCTGACGCGTGCGAGTAAGCACGGTGCCAAAGTTGCCTTGATTCTGGGAGAAGATGAAATTCAGGCAGGCAATATTACAGTGAAAGATTTACGCAACGGTGAACAAGAAACGTTGTCACAACAAGCGGTCGCAGCGCGTTTGAGCGAACTGTTAGGCTAAGGAGAGAAACTCTAGTGCAAGTCTATACCACAGAAACTGAACAAGTTGACGCGATCAAGCGTTTTTTCTCTATTAACGGTAAATACCTTGCTGTTGGTCTGGTGCTAGGCGTTGGTGTTTTGTTGGGTTGGCGTTACTGGCAGTCTCATCAAACCAACCAATTGTATAATACGGCCGCAGTATTTGAAGAGTTGAACAAATCACTGGCGTCGGGGTCGAAAGAAAATGTTATTGCCGTAGAAAAGTTCGCTAATGAGACAGACAATGTCTACGGTGTTATGGCTGATCTGGAACTGGCAAAACAGGCTATTGCTCAGAATGATCTGGCTCAGGCAGAGAAAAATTTGCGTGCGGCATCCGGTAAAGCCAAAGATGGAAACATGCAGGCATTGTCTAACCTTCGTCTGGCTCGGGTTCAATTAGCGGAAGATAAAACAGATGTTGCATTGAAAACGCTGGATTTGGTCAAAGGCAAAGGCTGGCAGGTTATGGTTGAGGATATTCGTGGGGATATTCTGGCTAAAAAAGGGGATATTGCTGGTGCACGTGCAGCCTATTCCACAGGGCTTGGACTTGATGGCCCGCAGGTAATTAAGGATTTTATGAAAATCAAACTTAATAATTTATCCAACTAAGGGAGCCAACTTCATAATGCAGCTGCGAAAAACACTCTTGGTTGGGCTGGTTGCTTCTGTTCTGCTAGCAGGTTGTTCAAGTGAACAGGATACGGTAACAATGTCACCGTTACCGAAGGTTGAAAATCAATTCAAACCTCGTATCGTTTGGGATAAGTCCGTTGGGAGTGGTACGGGGAAGTATTACTCTCATTTATCACCAACCTGGCAGGGTTCAACCGCTTACGTTGCTGACCGTCATGGTGTTGTCAAAGCATTTGATATAGACAGCGGCAAAGAGATATGGGCAACGGATTTGTCAGAAAAAGCAGGTTTATTGTCATCCCGTTTGCCAGCGCTGCTTTCTGGTGGTTTGACTGTATCCGGTGATCGTCTGTATGTCGGAACAGAACAAGCAAAAGTCATCGCGCTGGATACAACGAACGGTAAGGTTGAATGGGAATCGACGGTTGCTGGCGAAGCATTGTCCCGTCCTGTAGTGAGTGATGGTTTTGTCTTGATTCATACCGGCAATGGTATGTTGCAGGCATTAAACGAAACCGATGGTAGTATTGCCTGGTCAGTTAATATGGATACACCTTCGTTGTCCGTTCGTGGTGAATCCGCTCCTGCCATAGCCTATGGTGCAGCGATTGTAGGTGGTGACAATGGCCGTATTAGTGCGGTGCTGTTGTCTGAGGGGCAACTAATTTGGCAACAGCGTATTTCTCAGGTAACAGGTTCTACCGAAATAGATCGCCTGAATGATGTCGATATGAGTCCGGTCATTTCTGACAATGTTATTTACGCGATTGCTTATAACGGCAATTTGGTGGCAATGGATATGCGTTCAGGCCAGATCATCTGGAAACGTGATCTGGGATCGGTGCATGATATGGTGGTCACTGACAGCAATATTTTCATTGTTGATCAAGATGACCGTATCTTGTCCCTGCGCAAGAGTGATGGTGTGACATTATGGTCGCAAAATGATCTCATGCACCGTAACCTGACGGCACCGGAAATGTACAATGGCTATCTGGTTGTTGGTGATGCTGAAGGTCACTTGCATTGGTTGAATATGGCTGATGGCAAATTTGTAGCGCAGAACAAGGTTGATAGTTCCGGCCTGTTGAGTCGTCCGGTTGTTGCCAGCGATAAACTGATGCTACAAGCGAAGGACGGGACAGTTTATCTGTATACCCGCTAACTTCGCGCGTGTTTAAATAACACGGAATTATACGGCTCCTGGACAATAACAGGGGCCGTTTCGTCTTTTTAGACTCTTTGTATCTTGCTGTGGTGAACAATATTGAGACGTCACTTTCAGCAGGATATCGATTTAAATCTAGTCATGAGGCATCAAGAAAATGATACCTGTCGTTGCGCTGGTTGGGCGCCCCAATGTTGGAAAATCCACCTTATTTAACCGATTAACCCGAACCAGAGATGCGCTGGTAGCGGATTTCCCTGGCTTAACCCGTGATCGTAAGTATGGACGGGCAGAGGTTGAAGGGCAAGAATTCATCATCATTGATACGGGCGGTATCGATGGTATGGAAGAGGGGGTAGAAACGCATATGGCTGCGCAATCCCTGATGGCCATAGAAGAGGCGGACATTGTTCTATTTATGGTTGATGCCAGATCGGGATTGATGCCTGCTGATCATGCGATTGCCAAGCATTTGCGTAGCCGTGAAAAAGCAACTTTTCTGGTGGCGAATAAAACCGATGGTATCGATATTGATATCTCGGTAGCTGAGTTTTATTCACTCGGTTTAGGGGATGTTTATTCCATCGCGGCTTCTCACGGCCGGGGGGTAACACAACTGATTGAACGTGTGTTGTTGCCGTTTTCTGACAAAGAAGAAACAGAAGAAGACGTTGAATTAACGGAAGAAGAAGCAAACGCAGCTTATTGGGCAGAAATGGAGCAAGCCGAATTGGAGGCTTCTGCTGAACAGGAAAAAGAGGAGGAGGCATTTGATCCCACAACCTTGCCTCTGAAACTTGCGATTGTTGGCCGCCCTAATGTGGGTAAATCCACATTAACCAACCGTATCCTCGGTGAAGAGCGTGTTGTCGTTTATGATTTGCCAGGTACGACCCGTGACAGCATTTATATTCCCATGGAGCGTGATGGCCGTGAATATATTCTGATTGATACAGCGGGCGTTCGTAAGCGTGGAAAAGTCACTGAAACAGTTGAAAAATTCTCTGTGATTAAAACGCTCCAGGCGATTGAAGATGCCAATGTTGTATTACTGGTAGTGGATGCCCGTGAAGGCATTTCTGATCAAGATCTTTCTCTGCTTGGTTTTATTCTTAACAGTGGTCGTTCTCTGGTTATCGCCATCAACAAATGGGATGGTATGAGTCAGGAAGACAAAGATCACGTCAAAGATATGCTTGAGCTGCGTTTGGGTTTTGTTGATTTTGCCCGTCTTCACTTTATTTCCGCGCTACATGGTAGTGGTGTCGGGAATTTATTTGAATCAATTCAGGAAGCCTATGAAAGTGCAACCCGCCGCGTGAGTACTTCCTTATTGACTCGTATAATGCGCATGGCAGAAGATGATCACCAGCCGCCAATGATCCGTGGTCGTAGGGTGAAAATGAAATATGCCCATGCGGGTGGCCATAACCCACCTATCGTGGTTATCCACGGTAATCAAGTAACAAATTTACCAGATTCCTATAAGCGTTATTTGATGAATTATTTCCGTCGTTCTTTGAAAGTGATGGGAACACCTATCCGCATCCAATTTAAAGAAGGGGCTAACCCTTATGCGGATAAGAAAAATACATTAACAGCAACTCAGCTCCGTAAACGTAAACGTTTAATGGAACATATGAAAAAACGGTAATTGTTTAAAAATATTGATATAAATAAAGGGCTATTCCTAGCCCTTTATTATTCCTGTATTTAAAGCATAGTTTAACCATTATTAAACAGAGCAGATAGAAATAATTTTAAGAATTAAGCTAATTAGCTTTAAAATATTTCAAGTTTATCAATGAACCTACTGTATATTTAATTTTATTAATTTCGGTATTTCTTTTTTGTTATATAAAAAATCATGAAAATCAGAGGGTAACGTTACTTTCCTGATAATTAATAGCTATCTTCTGGTTCAGGATTTTTTCTGTTTTTATACAATAAAGGATCATCCTCAGAGTTTAAGGTCTCTTCTTTGGTTGATTGCTTCATAAGTTTATTGACATGATCTAATGTGTTCAAAACATACTCTTTGTCATTAGCATTACAGGTTTTTGCAAGATACTCCAATAAATAAGGGGGGATTATATTTTGTTTTATTGCTTTATTATTACTCATGATAATGCCTTATTTTGTATCTATGTTATGTTATGGTGTTGGTGTATATTTGGCCGAATATGAATAGTAGCCAAACTAACCATGTTAGTCACTACTAAAAATGTAAATTTTTTTATGATATGGCATGGCGGGATAAGATGATTAGCTTAATTAAATTAAGGATAAATATATAAACGTAATCAAGACCTTCCCTGGTCTTGAATGATGAGAAAAGTATTACAATTTTTAGAGTAAAGTTCCGACTTGTTTCCATGAATGAGTCACAATATCTGAAATTTCCTTGCCAAATAATGTGTCAGCATTGTCAACGGTTAGCTGTGCAAAATCATTAAAACTGGCTTTATGGGATAATCGTTTGTCTAATAATGTGTGATACCAAATTTTTCCAGCTTGCTCCCAAGAATACCCTCCCAACGCTGTTGCCAATAAATAGAATGCCTTATTAGGAATACCAGAATACTTGTGGACACCGCCGTTATCATCTCTGACGGATAAATCCTGATATTGATCCATATGACCAACTTGATTATCTTTCGGATTTGCTGTTCCAGGATTTTTGAATGAGCGCAAGGCAACATTAGGGTCATTGTCCTGATTAAGTGCCGGGCCAAATATTCCCTGACCTATCAACCAATCAGATTCATTAACCTTTTGGTTATTTGCATACTGTTTTACCATAATACCGAATACATCTGAGATAGATTCATTTAATGCACCTGATTGATAGGCATAATCAAGGTTTGCTTCACTTTCAGTGACTCCGTGAGTGAGTTCATGCGCAGTAATATCAATGCAGGAGGTGAAACAGTTAAAATAAGGGGCATAACCATCACCGAAGACCATTTGATTATTATCCCAAAATGCATTCATATAGTGTTTTTGATAATGCACAGTAGCAACTAATTTAAGACCCTTGTTATCTATAGAATTCCGGCCAAAAATTTCCTTGTAAAACTCATATGTTTTACCAAGATAATTATAAGCCTCGGTGGCTACAATATCATCAATTACATCCATGCCTTCGCATAAAATTAATTTATGTCCTGGATATTTATCATTATATTCAGCATTGTAAATAGTTCTATTTAATTTATTGTCAAAACCTGGCCGATATCCATGAATTAATATATCCATTTCATCAGGGTTATTCATTAGATTGTAAACATGATCTAATGTTTTTAATATATATGCTTTATCGATTTGGCCGCAAATTTTAACAACGTATTCCAATAAATATGGTGGGATGATACCAGATTTATTTAATTTATCTTGATGATTCCGCATAATGATACCCCCGATTTTTAGGTGTTGTGCATATTTTATCTCTAGGGACTTTAATTAATTATTAATCTAAATGATGATATTTTCTACTAATGGGAGGCGTTTTTGTTGGGATCTGAAATATTAATTTATAAACATAATAAAGGGTTGTTATTAACCCTTTATTATTTATTTTAGAATTATCTTAATGCTACTGCTTAAAATATGAATTGGTATTTTGTTAATGGTAATTTCATTTATCTTCGGAAAGTGGAACACCAACTTCTTTCCAACCATGACTAACAATATCTGACGTTTTCTTGCTGAATAATTTTTCAGCATTATCAATCGTCAGTTTGGCAAAATCTTCAAAATCTGCATCTGAAGATAGACGTTTGTCCAGTAACGTTTCATACCAAATTTTTCCTGCTTTTTCCCAGGCATAGCCTCCCAACGCCATCGCCACTAAATAAAATGCCCTGTTAGGAATGCCTGAGTGTATGTGAACGCCGCCATTATCAATGATGAAGGGAAGGTCTTCATATAGATCCATATGACCTACTTGCTTATCGCCGGAAAATGCGCTTCCGGGGTTAATAAAGGTGCGTAAGCCAACCTCGGATTTATTTTCTGGATTAAATTTTGGCCCCAGTAGACCCTGGCCCAATAGCCAATTGGATTCATCGACTTTTTGGTTATTAACATATTGTTTTACCATAATACCAAATACGTCTGAGATAGATTCATTAAGTGCACCAGACTGATAGATATAATCCAGTCCAGCTTCGCTTTCGATAACACCATGGGTTAACTCATGAGCGATAATATCAATGGCAGAGGTAAAACGATTGAAGTATTTTCCATCACCATCACCAAATATCATTTGTTTTCTGGTCCAGAATGCATTCAGATAATTTTTTCCATAATGTACGGTAGCAACTAACTTGATTCCTTTGTTATCAAGAGAATTGCGACCGAAAATTTTTTTATAGAATTCATGAATCTTACCAATATACTCATAAGCCTCATTAACTGAATCATCTGAACTCTCTGGCATACCTTCACTGCGAGATAACTCTTTCCCTGGGAATTCCTCTTTATTTTTAGCGTCATAGATAGTGCGATGCGGTTTATCGTTCACCTCTTTTTTAGTTTCTTGTTTATCCTGTTGAGAAATAATTTCTTCAGCAGGCGTACTCATCAATTGATAAACATGATCTAATGTCTTTAATACATATTGATTAGTATATGTATCACAATCATCAGAGATATTTTCCAGAACAAATGGAGGGATTAAGCTGTATATGTTGGTTTGATTATTGCTCATAATAATACCCTATTTTGTTGTTAGATGTTGTATTCGTTTTTTTCGGGCCCGGATTGAATACTAGCTGTAATTAATAGGCGAGTCATTAGTGTAAGTATTGACTTTTTATGGCAGAGTATTGTTAATGAAAAATAATAAATATTTTTATCAGTATTATGACAAATAACCCATCTGTTTTAGGTTAATTTTTTATAAATAAGGAGTAAAACAGGAATAAAGAAATTGTCTTGTATTCCTGTTTTGAATTGTCATACCCAATCTTTTTTTATCAGAAATGAAGTATATAATTCAGATTCAGGAGAGTTTTTTTCTGGAGAGTAGCCATATTCCCAACGCACTAATGGAGGCATAGACATTAATATGGATTCAGTTCTTCCACCGCTTTGCAGGCCAAAAAGCGTTCCCCTGTCCCAAACAAGATTGAATTCAACATAGCGGCTTCGACGATATAATTGGAATTGTCTTTCATGCTCACCCCAGGTTAAATTTTTTCTTTTTTCTACAATAGGTAAATAGGCAGATAGGAATCCATTTCCGACAGCTTGCGTGAAATTAAAGCAGGTATCAAAATCAGGCGTATTCAGGTCGTCATAAAACAAACCACCAATGCCACGTGGTTCATTGCGGTGTTTAATAAAAAAGTAATCATCACACCATTTTTTATATCTGGGATAAATATCATCGCCAAACGGTTGACATAAATTTTTGGCAACGGTGTGCCAATGAATAGCATCTTCTTCGAAACCATAATAAGGCGTGAGATCAAAGCCACCGCCAAACCACCATACAGGAGGCTCTCCCTCTTTTTCAGCCATAAAAAAACGGACATTGGCATGGCTGGTTGGGACATAGGGATTAATTGGATGAATAACCAGAGACACCCCCATAGCTTGATAACTACGACCTGCTAATTCTGGGCGATGAGCCGTGGCAGAAGCGGGCATTGAGGCCCCTGTGATATGTGAAAAATTCACCCCGGCTTTTTCAAAAACCTTACCTTCCGTCAACACACGGCTTCTTCCGCCACCACCTGCGTCTCGTTGCCAGCCATCCTCCATGAAGGTTGATTGACCATCAAGTTGCTCTAGCTGCTTGCAGAGGTGATCCTGTAATGAGAGGAAAAAATTCTTAACTTGATATAAATTAGGTGTATTCATTTTTGCTTTCATTTTGGTTAGGTTACGAAGTTCCGCAGTATACCTGCTAGTGTCAGTAAACGCATTTTCAGATTGATTCCAAAATAAAAGCAGTGATAATTAACATTGATTCAACTGCTTATTAAATAGGCTGACTAACTATGGAAATTCGGGTATTTCGGCAAGACGATTTTGAAGCCGTTATCACACTTTGGGAACGTTGTGATTTGATTAACTCTGGTGATGATCCAGAAATAGATATTGAGCGCAAACTCACCCATGACGCTGATTTATTTCTGGTTGCTGAAATTGCCGGAGAAGTGGTTGGTACAGTGATGGGCGGTTATGATGGACACCGTGGTTATGCCTATTATCTGGGAGTCCATCCTGAATTCAGGGGCAGAGGGATCGCCAATGCATTGATCTCCCGCCTGGAAAAAAAATTATTGGCCAGAGGTTGCCCTGGTATTTTGATTGTGGTTCCAGAAGAAAATGATGCAACAATCTGCATGTGTGAAAAAATGGAATATGATTATTTGGGCCAAGAAAATGTCATGTTTAGCAAGCGATTGATTATTGATTAAATGGATCGTGAGATAAATATACACGCTAATAAAATGGCTGAATAGAAGCATACTATTTATACCAATCCAACTTCAAGATACGTGTTATATTTCCCCGCGTAGCGGGGAGGTATAAGGCCTTGTGTTGTTTTGCGGATTGCAACCTGAGGTTTATCGAGAATATATACTCTATTTAGCTATTATCTTTTTCAACCACTACTTTTTTGATGAAGCATGAATAGAGTGTACCCATCTTCTCATATATTTGTTTTTTATAACAAGAAGATCTTTTGACATTGCCGGCTTTTCATTGTCAATGTAAAGCATCACTTTAATATTCCCATTTTTATCCTTAGATAGAAAATAATGTTCAGGAATAGAATACAGAGACTTTCCTTTTAATACGATCCAGTCAGAAGGTTGTTGATAATTAACATGATATTGATAATGAATATTCATTATTTCTTTCCTGAGTTATATCATCTGACCAATGAGCCATAGCAGGGGTATATGAAAATAAGCATTGGCAGGCAGGCAGATAAGGATAAAAATTTATTATGCTAATTTGATAATACAGTTTATTTTATAAATGGATGTGTAATATTTGATAAATAACATCTTTTAAACATGATTTTGATGTTTCTGTTGATGAATGGTTTGTATATTTGCAATTGAATGTTTTTTTTAGAATGTGGTCTGATAGATATCAAATGACAATTCCATAGAGCCAAAGGTAAGAAAACAGCGATGGATAAATTTTTTGCATTTAATTTCTGTTCTAAACAGAAGAGGGTTATGGTAGCCAGCAGTTTAGTCGGATGCTCATTTTTGTTGACGGCTTGTGCCGGAACTTTAAGAATGTCATGGCCTGCTTTATCACCGTTTAATTGGTTTGGCAGTTCCCTAAGCGTTTCTGAGCAGGGTCTAGGAAAAATCAATAAACAGACGGATATGTCTCAATCTGCGATCGAAAACGGGTTGGAGGGAAAATATCGTCTGCGTAGTGGTATGGAGATGCAAGATGGCAAGTTAGTGAGTGTGATTCAGGGTATGGAAGAAGGTCAGGTAAAACTGGAATTTCACGGTCTGGTCAATGGTAAAGTTAATCGTATTGACGTGTTGGATGATGAAGTTAAAACAGTCTGGGGAACGAAAATAGGTACACCTTTCTCCAGTCTCTATAACCAGGCATTTGGAAAATGTCAGCGCGCCCATGATCTCACTGTGCCGCCTACAGTCATTTGTACCGCTCCACAAAGTCAGCATGTCAGCTATGTTTTTACCGGAATTTGGGAAGGCCCTGAAGGATTAATGCCTTCTGATGATGTTTTGAAGGGCTGGAAAGTTTCGCGTATTATTTGGAAATCCTGATAAACACCTATAAATAGCGTTATATCAAGTCAAAAATCTTTTAATCCACTTGCATGATGAGGGCAGTGTGCCAGAGTTCAAACCGTTTTAGTTACGTGATTACGTGAAAAGCGGCTGGCACCTGTAACCTGATATTTTCTACATCTTATCGCTTTTCATCATTTCTCATAAAAATTCGGTATATAAAACAGTAGCCAGTAAACTACCCTGTTATAAAGATTCTGGATACAGTAGAGAAATTGTTGTCAAATAGCGTGCTGAGTAAGGTGTTGGATGAAAATAGTGGCAATAAAAAATAAATTATTAAACGGAGTGACTAGCTTGTTGTTTTTTGCCTGTCTCAACGTTTATAGCTCTAACGCCTTGGCTGTTGAGTTGCTGAATAGTTCTTACGATATCGGGCGAGAATTATTCTTGAGCTTGAATCCGAAATTTGAAAAACAATGGAATGAACAGAACCCGCAGGATAAGTTGACCATTAAGCAGTCCCATGCCGGTTCATCTAAACAAGCATTGGCCATTTTGCATGGATTGCGGGCGGATGTCGTCACTTATAACCAAGTCACAGATATTCAGATCTTGCACGATCGCGGCAATCTTATTCCCGTCAATTGGCAGCAGCGTTTGCCGAATAACAGTTCTCCATATTATTCCACTATGGCGTTTCTGGTACATAAAGGTAACCCCAAACATATCCAATCTTGGGAAGACTTGGTGCGAAATGATGTGACATTAGTTTTCCCCAATCCAAAAACGTCAGGTAATGGACACTATACCTATTTGGCTGCATGGGGCGCTTTTCAGCAAAAAAATCCGCATGATCCTGCTAAAGTGCGCCAACAGATGCAGCACTTTTTACAGAATGTAGCGGTGTTTGATACCGGAGGCCGTGGGGCAACAGCTTCCTTTATTGAACGGGGTATAGGGGACGTACTGATTAGCTTCGAATCTGAGGTCAATAACATTCGTAAACAGTATGGAGAAGATAATTACCGGGTCATTGTACCGCCGGTCAATATTTTGGCTGAATTCCCGGTGACCTGGGTGGATAAGAGTGTGCAGAAAAAAGGTACGGAAGCGGTTGCCAAAGCGTATTTAAATTATCTGTATAGTCCGTCAGCCCAGCAAATCATAGCCAGTTTTAGTTATCGTGTGATTGATCAAAATGTGATGAAAGCACAGCAATCCCGTTTTCCTGTCACCAAACTGTTTCGCCTCGAAGAACAATTCGGTAGCTGGTCTCAAGTGATGAAAACTCACTTTAATACTGGCGGTACGCTTGATCAGTTGTTGAAAGAAGGGCGCAAATAATGTGGGTATTTAGCAAACGTGTCTTGCCCGGATTTGGGCTGAGTTTAGGCTGTAGCCTGTTTTATGTCTGCCTTATCCTGCTATTGCCATTAAGCGCATTGGTCGTACAGCTTTCCAGTATGACATGGGAACAATATTGGCAAGTCATCGCTAACCCGCAGGTTGTTGCCGCTTATCAGGTGACACTGTTGGCCGCAGCGGTTGCCAGTTTATTCAATATGGTTTTTGGTATGTTGATGGCCTGGATATTAACGCGCTACCAATTTCCCGGACGTAGTTTATTAGATGGTTTGATGGATTTGCCGTTTGCTTTACCGACGGCAGTTGCGGGTTTAACGCTAGCGACACTCTTTTCTGCAACAGGGTGGTATGGGGCTTGGCTTGGTCATTTCGATATCAAAGTCGCCAATACCTGGCTGGGGATTGCGGTCGCAATGGCATTTACTAGCCTGCCGTTTGTTGTGCGTACTGTTCAGCCTGTGCTTGAAGAATTAGGCCCTGAATATGAGGAAGCAGCACAGACATTGGGAGCAAGCCGTTGGCAGACTTTTCGGCGGGTTATATTACCAGAGGTTTCACCTGCATTGATTGCCGGAACTGTGCTCTCTTTTACGCGTAGCCTGGGAGAATTTGGTGCCGTGATTTTCATTGCAGGCAATATTGCCTGGCAGACCGAAGTTGCCTCCCTGATGATCTTTGTCCGCCTGCAAGAATTTGATTATCCGGCGGCTAGTGCGATCGCTTCAGTCATCCTCGCAGCGTCGTTATTACTGCTGTTTAGCGTCAATATCTTGCAAAGTCGTTTTGGTAAACGGATCGGGGGACATTAATGACTGAATTTTCCGCATACACAGTGGCACAACGCCCCGCTATAAATTGGGGAAAATGGTTACTGATCGGCACTGGTGTACTTTTTTCCCTTCTGCTGTTGGTCATACCGATAGCATGGATTTTCTTGACCGCCTTTTCCAAAGGAATCGACATAGTTGCCCGGAATCTTTTCGATCCCGATATGCTGCACGCTATCTGGCTAACAGTGATGATTGCGCTTATCACTGTCCCCCTTAATTTAGTTTTTGGTGTGATGACGGCGTGGTTAGTGACACGTTTCCAATTCCCCGGCAGACAATTATTGCTGACATTAATTGATATTCCGTTTGCGATTTCGCCGGTTGTGGCTGGATTACTTTATCTGCTGTTTTATGGTGCGAATGGCTGGTTAGGAAGCTGGCTTGGGAATTATGACATCCAATTGATGTTTTCATGGCCTGGTATGGTATTGGTGACCGTGTTTGTGACATGTCCGTTTGTTGTCCGTGAATTGGTGCCGGTGATGTTGAGCCAGGGCAATCAGGAGGATGAAGCTGCCATATTGTTGGGTGCCTCTGGCTGGAAGATGTTCTGGCGCGTGACATTGCCAAATATTCGTTGGGCATTGTTATATGGCGTCGTTTTGACCAATGCGCGGGCGATTGGGGAATTTGGGGCTGTGTCTGTGGTATCGGGGGCAATTCGCGGTGAAACCTATACGCTGCCTTTGCAGGTTGAGCTGTTGTATCAAGATTACAACACGGTTGGCGCATTTACGGCTGCGGCCTTATTGGCGGTGATGGCGATTATTACTCTGATTGTCAAAAGTGCATTGCAATGGCGTTTAAGCCGCCAGCATGGGTAGGTTAGGAGCGGGATATGAGTATTGAAATCAATCAAATCAGTAAATCTTTTGGTCTATCTCAGATACTGAATGACATTTCACTGGATATCGAATCTGGAGAGATGATCGCCCTGCTTGGTCCATCGGGTTCTGGCAAGACGACATTGTTGAGGATCATCGCAGGGCTGGAGCAGCAGAGTGCGGGCCAATTGAAATTCCACGGCCAGGATGTCAGCCGGCTACATGCAAAAGATCGGCGTGTTGGGTTTGTATTCCAGCACTATGCCTTATTTCGCCATATGACGGTATTTGATAACGTGGCTTTTGGCCTGACGGTTCTTGCTCGCCGTCAGCGTCCCAGTGCTGAGGCGTTGCGTAGTAAGGTCATGGCATTGCTGGATATGGTGCAACTTGCCCATTTGGCAGAACGTTATCCGTCGCAACTTTCTGGTGGACAAAAACAGCGTGTAGCATTAGCAAGGGCATTGGCGGTTGAGCCACAGATCCTCTTATTGGATGAGCCTTTTGGTGCATTAGATGCTCAGGTTCGCATGGAGTTGCGTCGTTGGTTGCGCCAGTTGCATGAAGAATTGAAGTTTACCAGCGTATTTGTTACCCATGATCAGGAAGAGGCAATGGAGGTGGCTGACAGGGTGGTACTTATGAATCAAGGGCGCATTGAACAGGTTGGTACTCCCCAGCAAGTATGGCATGAACCGGAGAGCCGATTCGTGCTTGAATTTATGGGAGAAATAAACAAACTGAATGGTGAAATTAAAGGTTCCCAACTCCGTATTGGCGGGAAAATTTTTCCATTGAATATCACACCGCTGCATCAAGGACGTGTTGATGTTTTTTTCCGGCCCTGGGATATGATGCTGAGTGCCAGGCAAACACCTGCTTGCCCTTTGCCGGTACAAATCGTGGAAGTCAGCCCTCGCGGTCATTTTTTCCTGTTATCAGTGCAGCCGATAGGGTGGGGTGATGAATACCTGTCGGTGATTTGGCAGGATAATTCATCCATACCCGTTAGAGGAAATCACTATTTTATTGGGGGCACGGGTGCCCGCTTGTATGCGGGGAATTTACCCTTAAAAGTGTTGAGATTTGCTGAATCAGCCTGATTTAATTTACCTTTATATTGAATCCCTATTTTCCGTCATGCAAGGAAGCAGGGATTTTTTGCTTAATGTCTTGCTACAGTTTCCTTAATATGATTATTTGCTTATCCATTCTCATACGAACTAGGTAATGCTGTGGCAAGCTTGGAAGAATTTATAGGTAATACACCGCTGGTAAAATTACAGCGAATGACAGAAGGCATTGACGCTGAGATTTGGGTGAAGCTGGAAGGTAATAACCCGGCGGGTTCCGTAAAAGACAGGGCTGCGCTTTCGATGATCCTGCAAGCGGAATTGCGTGGGGAAATCGTCCCGGGTGATGTTTTGATTGAAGCAACGAGTGGTAATACCGGTATTGCACTGGCGATGATCGCGGCGGTAAAAGGATATCGCCTAAAATTATTGATGCCTGAAAATATGAGCGTTGAGAGACAGGCATCAATGCGGGCTTACGGTGCTGAGTTAATTTTAGTCAGTAAAGAATTGGGAATGGAGGGTGCGCGGGATTTGGCACAAGAAATGGAGAAAAATGGGGAAGGAAAAGTTCTGGACCAATTTAATAATACGGATAATTCACTGGCTCATTTTAATACGACTGGCCCGGAAATTTGGCAGCAAACACAGGGGCGGATCACGCACTTTGTTTCCAGTATGGGAACGACAGGCACGATTACGGGGGTAAGCCGCTATTTGAAATCTCAGTCAGACAGAGTGAACGTTACCGGATTACAACCTGCGGAAGATAGTCATATTCCTGGTATTCGTCGTTGGACTCCAGCGTATATGCCCGGAATTTACCAGAAAGCGCTGGTGGATCAGGTCCTGGATATCACCCAAACGGAAGCGGAAGAGACTATGCGTTTGTTGGCGCAAAAGGAAGGTATTTTCTGTGGTGTCAGTTCTGGTGGGGCAGTCTCTGGGGCATTACGTATTGCCGCCGAAAACCCTGGTGCCGTCATTGTCGCGATTATTTGTGATCGTGGTGACAGGTACTTGTCTACAGGGGTATTTAATTAACCTTTTATCATCCGTAAAAAATCGTCCTGTTTTATCAGACACCCTGAACTGACTAGCCTGATAAAGCAGTGACGATTTACGAACAGTTCATCAATTAAAATGAATCGGTTAACAGAAAAAGAGGCACATATCCCGCAATGATTTTTCTGTTACTTTTTGATTCGCATGATGACTGACTCACCTACGACTACGGAGCCATTTACTTTCGTTAACTCTTTAATTTCATCCATGTTAGAAATAACCACAGGAGTTAAGGTTGATTTAGCTCTTTCTTCCAGAAATGCCAGATCAAACTCTAAAACCAAATCCCCTTTTTGTACCCGTTGACCTTCTTCGGCAATGCGTTTAAAACCTTCACCTTTCAGTTCAACGGTATCAATGCCAAAATGGACGAACAGCTCAATGCCACTATCAGATTCGATAGAAAAAGCATGATTAGTTTCGAAGATCTTACCAATGGTGCCATCAACAGGAGCGACAATTTTATTGCCGGTTGGTTTAATCGCGATACCATCACCGACGATTTTTTCGGCAAAAACAACATCTGGAACATCTTCGATGTTGACTATCTCACCTGACAATGGCGCGATAATTTCAATACTGCCACTATTTTTTTTATCGTCTGAAACCAGAGATTTCAATTTATCAAGCAGACCCATGAATCTTCTCCTAATTGTTTAATGGGACCGTATTCTGGCTAATTTTTAGCAGAGTGTTTTTTCTCTGGTAAAGGTGTCAACCAAATCCATCAATTCCTTTGCTGTTGGCTGAGTCAAGGCCTGCTCTGCCAGTGCTTTTGCATCATCATAATTAGTATTACGGATGATCTTTTTAATGCGTGGAATTGATATTGCACTCATGCTGAACTCATCCAACCCCATGCCCAGGAGCAACAGCGTGGCGCGTTCATCACCGGCAAGCTCTCCACACATGCCTGTCCATTTACCTTCGGCGTGTGAGGCATCAATAACCTGCTTGATTAAGCTCAGCACGGCTGGTGACATTGGGTTGTAGAGATGAGAAATCAGCTCATTACCACGGTCTACCGCAAGAGTATACTGAGTTAGATCGTTTGTCCCAATACTAAAAAAGTCAACCTCTTTTGCAAGATGATGAGCCATGGTTGCAGCAGCAGGCGTTTCCACCATGATGCCTACTTCAATCGATTCATCAAATGCTTTGTTTTCATTGCGTAATTGCTCTTTGAGTAACGTAAGCTCAACTTTCAATTCCCGAATTTCTTCAACTGAAATAATCATTGGGAACATAATGCGCAGTTTACCAAATGCAGAAGCTCTCAGGATAGCACGTAATTGAGAATGTAAGATCTCTTTACGGTCAAGGCAAATACGGATCGCGCGCCAGCCAAGGAATGGGTTCTCTTCTTTTGGCAGATTCATGTAAGGTAAGTCTTTATCGCCACCAATATCCATTGTACGAATAATGACGGCTTGATTACCAACAGCTTCTGCAACTGCTTTATAAGCTTCAAACTGTTCGTTTTCGGTTGGCAGAGAATCACGATCCATAAACAGAAATTCAGTACGGTATAAACCAATACCTTCGGCACCATTGCGTTCAGCGCCAGCAATGTCACGCACCGTACCGATATTGGCGCAAACCTCAACTTGGTGACCATCCAATGTGATGGCAGGTAAGTCTTTCAGCTTCGCCAGTTCGGTTTTTTCTGTCAGATACTCACTTTTCGCCGTTTTCAGTTTCTCGATTTCAGTATCAGATGGGTTCACATAAATGTGATTATTGACGGCATCCAGAATCAGGTAGCTGCCATTTTGGATTTGCTTGGTTGCATTGGTTGTGCCAACAATCGCCGGTAATTCCAGAGAGCGGGCCATAATGGAAGTGTGAGACGTTCGGCCTCCAAGGTCAGTGATGAAACCTAATACCTTGTCCAGATTAAGTTGTGCGGTTTCTGACGGGGTCAGGTCACTGGCAACCAAGATGACTTCTTCTTCAATGGAACCTAAGTCGATAATTGGCATATCCAGAATATTTCTCAGTAAGCGCTTACCAATATCACGGACATCGGCGGCTCGCTCTTTCAAATATTCATCATCCAGTTCTTCCAGCGCATTGGCCTGATCTTCAATAACGGAATGAACGGCTGCATCTGCTGTTAACAGATTTTTTTTAATCAGTGTAATAATTTCCTGCTCTAGCTCTTCATCTTCCAGCAACATAATATGGCCTTCGAAGATTTCAGCCTTTTCTGCACCCAGATTTTTTTCGGCTGTTTCTCTAATGATCTCTAATTGTGCGGAAGATTTGTCACGGCCTTGCTTAAAGCGGGAAATTTCTTGTTCAACTTGTTCAGGAATAATTTTTTTATGATTGATAATGATGGGATCTTCTTTCAGTAATAACGCTTTACCGAAAGCAATGCCTGGTGATACTAAAATACCTGAAATCATATTATATGACCTTGACTGCGGGTGATTACCTTTCATTAAGACTTAGGGAAGACCCTAAATATCCCCAGATTTTATTGGCCTGGGGATAAACTGAATGGAATAGATTGGCTTAATTGAACGGACGATTATTCCAATTCACCCATTAATTTAACTAAATGTTCAACAGCCTGTTGTTCATCTTCGCCTTCAGCAGAAATCGTTACGACTGTACCTTGAGTCAATCCCAGCGTTTGTAATTTGAACAGGCTTTTTGCGCTGGCAGACTTGCCTCCAGAAGTCAGAGTAATGTCCGAAGCAAAGCCTTTTGCTTCTTTGACAAATTGTGCCGCAGGGCGAGTGTGGAGGCCATTGGGTGCAGTAATAGTAACTTCTTGCTGGAACATAGTATTTCCTCAATAACTTAAATATTCGTTGATAAGCCACAGAGAATTCCATTGGATATAGCTGAATACTCTGTGGCTTATACGACCGTTAAAATGATAATGAAGTAAAGTGTATTCCCTTCGTTTTTCAAGTTATTGCGTGGCTAATTTTAACTTGAAATTTAGTGGGATTATAATAATCATTATCAAAAAATTAACATACTTGATGTACTCAATTGTTGATTTGGTGTTAATACACGCTATTCGAAGAATGCTTTAATTGAATAACGTCTGGTTGGCGATTAATTTCGTGCATCAAAATAATTACTGGTTAAATACTAAAGCTACCTGAATAAATCATCTAGGAAAGTTTTAAACTTTGATCTGATGCACAAAAAAGCACCCTGGAGGTGCCTTTTTGTCAATGTAGTGAAAAATTCTAAGTATAATTTTTACTCACTGAGTAAGTCAGCAAACAGGGCTGTACTGAGATAACGTTCAGCTGATGAAGGCAAAATCACCACGATGTTTTTGTCTTTGTAGGCTTCTTCTTGCGCTATTTTGACAGCCGCTGCAACAGCGGCCCCTGAAGAAATACCGGCAAGAATTCCTTCTTTTTCAGTAACTTCTCGTGCAACTTGCATCGCTTCTTCATTGCTGATTTTAAATACACGGTCAACTAATGTTAAATCTAAGTTATCAGGAATGAAACCAGCACCAATTCCCTGAATTTTATGTGGGCCTGGTTTAAGTTCTTCACCCGCCAATTTTTGGCTGATAACAGGTGAACTTTCGGGTTCTACCGCAACGATAGTAGCGTGTTTGCCCCGCGTATTTTTTAAGTAACGGGCAACACCCGTGATTGTGCCGCCAGTTCCTACGCCAGCAACAAAAACGTCTACATTACCATCGGTATCTTCCCAAATTTCAGGGCCAGTGGTTTTTTCATGAATTTCCGGGTTGGCAGGATTACTGAATTGTTGCAGAAGGATATAACGGTCAGGATTGCTGTCACGGATTTCGTTGGCTTTCTCAATCGCGCCTTTCATGCCTTTTGCACCTTCGGTCAGCACCAAATTTGCGCCGAGTACTTTCAGTAATTTACGTCGTTCAAGGCTCATTGTTTCAGGCATGGTCAGTGTCAGCTTATAACCACGAGCAGCGGCAACATAGGCAAGTGCAATCCCTGTATTACCACTGGTTGGCTCGATAAGTTCTTTATCTTTGGTCAGAATGCCACGTTTTTCAGCATCCCAAATCATATTGGCACCAATGCGGCATTTGACACTAAAACTGGGGTTACGGGATTCTACTTTTGCCAAAATGCGGCCATTTGCGAAATTTTTTAAACGTACTAGCGGAGTGTGACCAATAGTCAACGAATTATCTTCATAAATTTTGCTCATTGTTCGATTGCCCCTAACATACCGTAAATACTGATTAACCATACGCTAACATCCTATTTATGGAAATAAGGTTTCAGTCTATTCTTATTATATAAAAGAATAATTGATGGTCATTTTATATTCTTCTGATTATTTAAGATTGGCATGAATTTTTAAACAAAGCCCCCTGATATGCTTATAATTTGTCGGGGCTTTGTGGGATGCAGTAGGCAGAAGTAGTCAACAGACGACTAAATTAGTTTGCTGATGTGCGATTCAGGGCATGTTGAGCATGGTAGCGATCAACCCACATCGCAGTGGCTCCACAAACCGCAACGGGCATGATAAACAGGTTCACAAGCGGGATCATAGTCAGAATGCTGACCGCTGCGCCGAATTGCAGGTTCTTTATTTTATTTTGGCGTAACGTATTACGCATGGTGGTAAAACTGACTTTATGGTTATCAAACGGATAATCACAATATTGGATTGTCAGCATCCAGGCACTGAAAATAAACCAAAGGAGGGGAGCGACGGTTTGGCCTATTCCTGGAATGAAGTAAAGTAACAGTAGGATAAATGCACGCGGAATATAGTAAAGAATTTTCACGCCTTCGCGTTTCAAAATACGGGGCGTGTCTTTGAGTAAGTCAATAACGCCAGTATCAGGTGTCGGAATTCCTGTTAAGTCAGCCTCCAGTTTTTCTGCCAGCAAGCCGTTGAATGGTGAAGCGATAAAATTCGCCAGTGTACTGAAAAAATAAGTAAAAAACAGCAGGATAGAGATAACTGCAATTGGCCAAATTAAATAGCTTAACCATTGCATCCAGTCTGGTATTTTATCGAGAGTCCATTGTATCCAGTCACCCAGTTTATGGTATAGCCACCAAAATGAACCCCCCAGCAATAAGATGTTAGCCAATAAAGGTAATAAAACGAATCTCTTAATGCCAGGACGGGTTATTAGTTGCCAACCTTGGGCAATATAGTGAAATCCACTCGCATATTTTGGCAATTTTGTCGAATTCGTCATATTTTCTTATTCTCTCTTAGATGATTGAGACGGTATGATATAGGCAGGGTTTTCTACTGACCAGTCGTTTTATGAGTAAAAAACATCCGAAAAAACAGAGAAATTCTCTCATTATGGTAAGAAAAGTATGTAGAGACTTGCACTTGTCCTATTTGACAAATACTCTTATCTAAAGAATATTCCGCCGTGATGGCAATTAATTTAAACAACAGAGATAGCAATGATGCAGGATTTGCGTCTGATATTAATCGTTGTTGGTGCGATAGCCATAATAGCTTTGCTATTACATGGGTTGTGGACCAGCCGTAAAGAGCGTTCATCACTCTTTCGTGATCGCCCAGTTAAACGTCATAAACAGGGGCATCAGGAGGAGCAAAAGGATGATGATGGCGATGAACAGTTTGATAATATGCCAAAATCGAATGTTCAGGAGTCGGCCAAACCGCAGACTGAACATCGGGCAGAGCCGGTTATCGAACGTCATGCGTCTGAATCGTCGGCCATAGTGCCTGATGATGGTACTGACCCTTTACTTGCCAGGCATCAATCTGATGCTTCTACAGTCAAGGTGAAAGATGTCGATGATCAACAGGAAGAACCACAACTTGGCTTGTTTGATCCGGTTGAACCCGTTGCATCGAAAGAGGCCAGGGTAGCAGACTCTGACATCGTGGAAGGGCAGCCAAAAGCAGCGAAAAATGAAGCACAGTCTAAATCTGAACAGACTAAAAAAGAGACCGTGTTGGTGTTGCATGTGGCCGCTCATCATGGGCAGGAGCTGAATGGTGAAGTACTGTTCCAAAGCGTTTTACAGGCAGGCTTCCGGTTTGGTGAGATGAATATTTTTCATCGCCATCTAAACCCATCGGGTAGCGGTGCTGTGTTATTCAGTTTAGCTAACATGGTAAAACCTGGTTCGTTTGACCCAGACCAAATGGTCGATTTCACTACTCCTGGTGTTTCCATATTTATGCTTGTGCCTTCATATGGTGATTCCCATCAGAATTTTAAACTGATGCTACAGGCGGCACAGCGCATCGCTGCTGATGTGGGAGGTATAGTTCTGGATGGTGAGCGCAAATTGCTGACACCACAGATGATCGAACTCTATAAGGCACGTATCCGTGATACGCTCAATGTCAGTGAATAACCCCTCTTTTTTAGTATCAAGCCCCCGCTAGTCGGGGGTTTTTCATCTCTGGTGGTAAGTCATGGAAAATATTATCCAAAAAATCAATGAATTAAAAACAACATTACGTCATCACGAATATTTGTATCATGTTATGGATGCGCCAGAGATCCCTGATGCAGAATATGATCGTCTGATGAGAGAATTAAAAGCGCTGGAAGAGCAGCATCCAGAACAGGTGACTGCGGATTCTCCTACCCAGCGAGTGGGAGCAGCACCGTTAACGGCGTTTGAGCAGGTACGCCATGAGATCCCTATGTTGTCTCTGGACAACGTATTTGATGAAGAGAGCTACCTGGCATTTGACAAACGGGTTCGTGATCGTCTGAAAGATGGCCGGGATTTGGTGTTTTGTTGTGAGCTAAAACTTGATGGTTTGGCGGTCAGTTTGCTGTATGAAAATGGGGAATTGGTACAAGCTGCGACTCGTGGCGATGGGACAACGGGGGAGAATATTACCGCCAACGTCCGTACTATTTGTGCCATTCCTTTGCGTTTGAAAGGGGATAATATTCCCGCCCGCGTCGAAATCCGTGGTGAAGTCTTTATGAAACAAGCCGGGTTTGAAAGATTCAACGAAGAAGCGCGTCGTACAGGAAATAAAGTCTTCGCCAATCCCCGCAATGCGGCGGCTGGATCATTGCGCCAGCTCGACCCCCGCATTACTGCCAGGCGTCCACTGACTTTCTATTGCTATGGGGTTGGTGTGCTGGAAGGCGGAGAGTTACCAGCAAGTCACTATGAACGCCTGATGCAATTCAAGCGGTGGGGACTGCCTGTCAATGACAACGTGAAGTTATGCCAGGGCACTCAACGGGTGATGGATTTTTACCGTGACATTGAGCAGAAGCGGCCGACACTAGGCTTTGATATTGATGGAATTGTCGTCAAGGTTGATTCCCTCGAATTACAGGAAAAGTTGGGCTTTGTTGCCCGAGCGCCACGTTGGGCGACGGCTTTCAAGTTTCCGGCTCAAGAGCAGATGACTGTCATCCGTGATGTCGAGTTTCAGGTAGGGCGTACTGGCGCCATTACGCCGGTTGCTCGTCTGGAGCCTGTATTGGTGGCAGGTGTTACGGTGAGTAATGCCACGCTGCATAATGCAGATGAAATTGAACGTCTGGGACTGCGTATTGGTGATACGGTGATTATTCGTCGTGCCGGAGATGTTATCCCGCAAGTCGTGGGCGTTGTTTATGAAAACAGGCCAGCAGAAACTCAGGAAGTGATTTTTCCCGTACATTGTCCGGTTTGTGGCTCCGATATAGAGCGTGTCGAAGGTGAAGCAGTCGCTCGTTGTACAGGAGGCTTGTTCTGCGCAGCGCAGCGCAAAGAGGCACTGAAACATTTTGTTTCCCGTCGTGCTATGGATGTTGATGGCATGGGCGAAAAAATTATTGAGCAGCTTGTGGATAAAGAGTACGTCAAAACGCCAGCTGAACTTTTCCGACTGACAGCCGGGAAATTAACAGGTCTTGAGCGAATGGGACCTAAATCTGCGCAAAATATCATTAATGCCTTGGAGAAAGCGAAGAAAACCACTTTTGCACGCTTTATTTACTCTTTGGGTATTCGTGAAGTTGGCGAAGCGACAGCCGCCAACCTGGTTGCCCATTTTGGCACGTTAGAAAAATTACGTGCAGCGGACATGGAGGCACTGATTGCGGTGCAAGATGTGGGAAGTGTTGTTGCCCGCCATGTTGTGAATTTCTTTAATGAGCCACACAATCAGGTGGTGATTGATGATCTGGTTAACAATATTGGTATTCATTGGGAATCGACTGAAAGCCTGAACTTTGATGAAGTCGATAGTCCATTTGCTGGCAAGACAGTCGTATTGACGGGTTCACTGAACCGTTTATCCCGAGACGAAGCTAAAGATAAGCTGACAGCTTTAGGCGCAAAAGTGACAGGAAGCGTGTCTAAGAAAACAGATCTGGTTATTGCAGGTGAAGCTGCGGGTTCCAAATTAGCTAAGGCTAATGAGCTGGGAATTTACGTTATTGATGAAGAGGAAATGCTCCGTTTATTAGGTGAATAATATGTCTTCTATTTAGGGAGGCGATTATTAAAGTGTGATCGAGTTAGCTAAATAGAGACATATAACCACCTAAATAGTAAATTGGTGTGACAGTAATCAAGATTTACTATTATGTGTTGCATAAAATACAGATGTAAATTTGCACAGAATCGTGTTTGGAGTTCTTCTTTATGGCTATATCTCATGTTTTACATTTTTTACTCGCATTAGTGGTCATTGGCGGCCTGGCAGTTTTGGCAAGTAATAACCGGAAGGATATTAAGATTCGTTATATTATTCAGTTGCTGATAATCGAACTCTTTCTGGCCTGGTTCTTCCTGAATTCTAACGTCGGTTTGAGAGTCGTTAAAGGATTTGACGATTTATTTGTCCATCTATTGTCTTATGCAGCGAAAGGGACCAGTTTTGTTTTTGGTGGCATGATAGAAGCGAATCTGGCTTTTTTCTTCCTGAATGTATTGTGTCCTATCATTTTTATCTCCGCCCTGATTGGTATTTTGCAACACATCAAAGTACTACCCATTGTCATTCGTGTAATAGGTACAGTGCTGTCTAAAATTAACGGCATGGGTAAACTGGAATCATTTAATGCGGTCAGTTCATTGATTCTGGGGCAATCAGAGAATTTTATTGCTTATAAAAATGTGCTGGGCAAAATGTCTGAGCGCCGGATGTATACGATGGCGGCAACGGCAATGTCTACCGTATCTATGGCTATCGTCGGTGCTTACATGACGATGCTGGATGCAAAATATGTGGTTGCGGCACTGATCCTCAACATGTTCAGCACTTTTATCATCTTATCTCTCATCAATCCTTACTCTGTTGAGAATGAAGAAGATATCCATATGAGCAACCTCCACGAAGGGCAAAGTTTCTTTGAAATGCTGGGCGATTATATTCTGGCGGGTTTCAAAGTTGCTTTGATTGTCACTGCGATGTTGATTGGTTTTATTGCCTTGATTGCAGGAATTAATGCAATTTTCCATCTGGTATTTGGTATTACTTTCCAGGAGTGTATGGGATATGTGTTTTATCCGTTTGCATGGATCATTGGTATTCCAAGTGATGAAGCGCTGAAAGTCGGCAGTATCATGGCAACCAAGTTAGTTTCTAACGAATTTGTGGCGATGCAGAGCCTGCAAGGGATGTCTGCTCAACTAAGTGAACATTCGAAAGGTATTCTGTCCGTATTTTTGGTTTCTTTCGCTAACTTCAGTTCCATTGGGATTATTTCTGGCGCTGTGAAAGGGCTGGATGAACAACAAGGTAATGCTGTTGCGCGCTTTGGCTTGAAATTGCTGTTTGGTTCAACGCTGGTGAGTTTCCTGTCCGCAGCAATTACCGGACTGATTTTGAGCGTCTAATCTGTTTCATTGGATTTGATAAAAAACAATCGAAAGTGGCATCCTGGCAGATGCCACTTTTTTATATTCATAATGAGATAATAAGGCTGATATGATGAACAAAGAAAACTTGTTGGCAATAGCCAATACAGCTATGCCATTTGGTAAATACAAAGGGCGAATGCTAATTGATTTGCCGGAAGAGTATTTACTTTGGTTTGCCCGCAAGGGGGAGTTCCCACAGGGAAAACTGGGAAAGTTGATGGAAATGACGCTTGCAATAAAAATTGAAGGATTGGACGGGTTGGTAAAACCGTTGAAAAATCCCTGAAAACTTGCGTCTTCAGGGATTTCAGAATCTTGGTGGAGCTAAGCGGGATCGAACCGCTGACCTCTTGCATGCCATGCAAGCGCTCTCCCAGCTGAGCTATAGCCCCACAAATGGGGTTCAGGTTTTGAATACCAGATACCGGTTACTCTGATGAATAAGTAAGATAAGTATTTGGTGGAGCTAAGCGGGATCGAACCGCTGACCTCTTGCATGCCATGCAAGCGCTCTCCCAGCTGAGCTATAGCCCCAAATCAAAATCCTGTAGAACGGGGCGAATCATATGAAAACCGGAGAACTCTGTCAATGAATTCATTAATCTTCTCCGTGTAAGCGCTGAAAAAGCCGCCAATGACCCGTTTTGAGGACAAAAATCAAGGCACTGTAATAAGTTGAGTGCCTTGATTATTCACGCTACGTTATGACGTAACATCGGTAAATGATTATTTATTTTATTGCGCTTCACGCTGGGCAATATAAGCCAGAGCCTGATCAATACGAGCTAATGAACGTGCCTGGTTAACTGCATGGATTGTTACATCAACGCTTGGAGACTGACCCGCACCTGTAACAGCAACACGCAGTGGCATACCGACTTTACCCATGCCAACGTCCAGTTCGTCAGCCGTCGCCTGAATAGCGTGATGGATATTCTCAGGGGTCCATTCGGTAATAGCGGCCAGTTTCGCCCGGGCAACGTCTAATGGCTGGCGAGCAACCGGGCGCAGATGTTTTTTCGCCGCATCTGCATCAAATTCGGCAAATTCTTCATAGAAATAACGGCAAGATTCAGCCATTTCTTTCAGCGTCTTACAGCGCTCACCTAACAGTTTGATCAAATCAACCAGTTCTGGACCCGTGCGAGTATCAATACCTTGCTGTTCAATATGCCAGGCTAAATGTACAGCAACTTTTTCTGCTGGCAGGGTATTGATGTAGTGATGGTTCAACCATTGCAGTTTTTCCGTATTGAATGCACTGGCAGATTTACTGATGGCATCAAGGCTGAACAGTGCAGTCATCTCTTCAATGCTGAAAATTTCCTGATCGCCATGTGACCAGCCCAGACGAACCAGATAGTTCAACAGGGCTTCTGGCAGATAACCATCATCACGGTATTGCATTACGCTGACAGCGCCGTGGCGCTTGGACAGTTTTTTACCATCGTCGCCGAGGATCATAGAAACATGGGCATATTCCGGGACAGGTGCGCCAAGCGCTTTCAGGATATTGATCTGACGTGGGGTATTGTTGATATGATCTTCACCACGAATAACATGGGTAATTTCCATATCCCAATCATCAATGACCACACAGAAGTTATAAGTTGGTGAGCCGTCGGTACGGCGAATGATCAAATCGTCCAGCTCCTGGTTACTGAATTCAATCGGGCCACGAATGCTGTCATTAAAAACGACAGATCCTTCTTGTGGGTTGCGGAAACGTACAACATGTGGCTCATCGTGACTGTGCTGGCACTCGCTATCACAGCATTTTCCGTCATAACGTGGTTTTTCACCATTAGCCATCTGAGTTTCACGCAATTGTTCCAAACGCTCTTTAGAGCAATAGCAGCGGTAAGCAGTACCTTGCTCTAACATTTCGTCAATAACCTGGTTATAACGGTCGAAACGTTTGGTCTGGTAATAAGGGCCTTCATCCCAATTCAGATTTAACCAGTTCATCCCGTCCATAATTGCATCGATGGCTTCTTGGGTAGAACGTTCCAGATCGGTATCTTCGATGCGAAGAACAAATTCCCCTTTATTGTGGCGACTGTATAACCAGGAATAAAGAGCAGTACGCGCACCACCAACATGCAGATAGCCAGTAGGACTTGGTGCAAAACGGGTTTTAATTTTACTCATCAGGAATTGCCTTAATTACGTTTCTCTTTATTAGAGAGCGTGTTGGATGATTGAAGTAACAACAGTGGGGGTTATTTTATCACTGCACTTCAATTCCTCAATGGCGTTAACGGCAGGTTATTGAGAAAAGCTAAAATAACCCATCTGAATGATACCATAACGTGATTACAATTATTTCATTCTGTTTAATTTTACGACGAACGATTGTTTTAGTGATAAAAAGCGTTGACTCACTTCGAACTATCCCTATAATGCGACTCCATCACGACGGGCGATTAGCTCAGTTGGTAGAGCATCTCCCTTACAAGGAGGGGGTCATCAGTTCGAATCTGGTATCGCCCACCATATTTCTCGTAGTGATAAAAATGATTTTATGATTGGGCGATTAGCTCAGTTGGTAGAGCATCTCCCTTACAAGGAGGGGGTCATCAGTTCGAATCTGGTATCGCCCACCAATCATAAATCAGTGGTATTGATGTCGTTAATAGTCATCGTGAAGTGGGCGATTAGCTCAGTTGGTAGAGCATCTCCCTTACAAGGAGGGGGTCATCAGTTCGAATCTGGTATCGCCCACCACTTCATCGGGTTGTTTCGTCTCCAGTATCACATTGATATTTAGAATGGGTCGTTAGCTCAGTCGGTAGAGCAGTTGACTTTTAATCAATTGGTCGCAGGTTCGAATCCTGCACGACCCACCATTCAAATATCAAAATCAAAATTATCTAATTGGGTCGTTAGCTCAGTCGGTAGAGCAGTTGACTTTTAATCAATTGGTCGCAGGTTCGAATCCTGCACGACCCACCATTTAGATATCAAAATCAGAATTACCTAATTGGGTCGTTAGCTCAGTCGGTAGAGCAGTTGACTTTTAATCAATTGGTCGCAGGTTCGAATCCTGCACGACCCACCATTTAGGTAGCAGGATATGAAGTGGGCGATTAGCTCAGTTGGTAGAGCATCTCCCTTACAAGGAGGGGGTCATCAGTTCGAATCTGGTATCGCCCACCACTTCCATCAGGCACTACACGATAAACCCGCCAAACCCGCCACGAAAATTCCTGACCCGGTACTCATCGCGGATATCCAAAATTTTCCCGATGATTATCAATGAAAAAGCGCAAAACGCTTGGATGTTTCGCAGTCGGCTATGCATTACGCCCTGAAACGACAGCGCTGTTTTGGTACACACGACGGGCACGCTAAAGGCCGTATTAACGTCATTGGGGCTATTCTCGAAAAAACCCTCGTCACCTTAAGTTTATTTACGGGGAACATTCATAATGCCGGTATTTTTCATGCGTGGATGACGTAAATCAAACGAGTATCAACTATGTTTGAGGTTTTGGCAAAGGGGGAAGGTCATAAGCAGCTCTGGCACGATCACAACTTTCATTATAATCTCCCGTTTCCCAGGCTTGGGGAAATTCTCTGCAAGGGGAGGGCCTTTTATCATAAATAGAACAGGAAACCGACTTACCAATTTCACCACATAAATTGATACATCGAGGGTGAGGTTCATTGGTGCCTTTCATATAGCGTCTGAAATCATTTAATTTTTCGGTCATAGATACGGGAACTGTGCCGCCACCATCCTCAGCTTCAGCCCAATAAAATGAAACACGAAAATACGCACAGCAAGCTCCGCAATTAATACAGGGATTGTCTTGTAACTTGGATTGAGATATTAACGTTTTACTCATACCCGATGTCACTATCTGATGTTTAAGACCTATACTTAGGTAAAATAACCTTTCCGCAAAAAGCCCGTTTTCCAATGGAAATCGAGCCCCCTTAAAAATAAATTATGTTGCCAAATTATGTCTATTTTCAAGATAAATTTATATCTTTTGGATACAATTGAAATTATTTAATAGTTTACTCTTTTAGCAAAGAAAATATCGCTGGGTAAACTTTACCTAAATCAATATTGTTGACATTTTCAGGGTCATACAATGTGATGGTTGTATCTTTTGCAGCCAGTGGTGCCCAATTTTCCGGTCTTGTTACACCATAAAAGGCAACAAGCTTTTTCTGTAGCGCGGCGGCTAAATGACAAATACCACCATCACCGACAACAATGAGTGTCATGCTGTTCAATAAAGTTAAAAAAGAATCCAGAGAATCGGATACTACAACTTCACTATTTTTTCCTATACGTGATTTTAAATCTTCAGCTAAAGGGGTGTCATGCTTATATGAAGAAATAAAAAATTTTGTATCTGGGTAATTTTCCAGGATTTTATTTGCAATTAAAGTGAGGCGTTCATTATTAATAAGACTGTGTTTTCTACTGTTAGATATAGAAAATAAAACCATGGGAGTCTGCTGTTCAGTAGATTGAAAAGTATTTTTAAATTCGATATAAGGAAAAGTCTCAGGAGATAATTTACTCTCATTAGGTGAAAATGTACGTAATACTTTTAATGCCTGATGGTAACCATTGACTTGCTCCTGCTTCACTGGATAGTTAACTAACTTTGCATGCCAGTGCTTATCTGTAACAACAGCATAGCGTCTTTTAGCCCCTAATAGCCATAAGAATAGATTATTTAGCTTCATAGGTGTAGGTTTGGCTGATATAGCAATCTCAAAATTTTTTCGACGAAATGCTAATGCAGTTTTGATAATAGATAGGTATTTATTGCCTCTAGGGAGGATGTGGATCTTGATTTCAGGGCACAAATAATAAGCGAGTTCAGTATTGCCAGAATCTATAAATAAGTTGATCTCTGCGTTGGGGTAAGTTTTTTGTAAAAACTTTATTAATGGCTGAGTACAAATGAGATCACCCAGTCCATTTCGACGTAGTATGGCTATTTTCATAGGGTATTGTCAGAATTAAAACTTCTACCATTTAAAGTTGATTTCATTATAGCTAAATTAAGACCATTCTTTAACATCACTGAGCAAACTCCTCACACATAGTCGAGACTATACCAATCCAACTTCAAGATGCGTGTTATATTTCCCCGCTGCGCGGGGAAATATAAGGCCTTGCGTCGTATTGCGAATTACAACTTGAAGTTTATCGAGTATACAGGCTATTTGATCCACAAAATCAATGCGGCGATTGATTTTGAATGTATTTGTGATGCCGTTGCCGTAAAAACACTCAAGTTTGTTAATTTTTTAATTCCTTTAACTACAGTTCCTGACTACCTTTAAATAAAAGAACGAATAAGCAGAATGAAAGATCAAGCTTGTGACTAGATATCAATGAGTTACCACTTAAGCCCTAATTTGGGCTTTGCACTGTTAAAAGGTGTTGTGATTTCCTCTATACCCAAGATGGGATATCACAATTTGTGATGGTCAAAATCTTGACCATCTACAGCAACCATTGGGATTTGAACGCCATTTTAACCCTTTGATATGCCATAATTCCTGCTCAGAACCGGAATACCTGTACTATGCAGGAAATTAACTCAAAGGGTTATCTGAATACAGCTTAGGAGAAAAGTTTGATCTCTGGGTTGGGTTTTACCAGTACGTTTGCTTTTACGCTGTATGGCTGGCTTAGAGCTTATTCAGTATTTTTTCTACGCAACAGCACGACAAGGAATGCTAGATTGACGAACTGAAGGCGGGTATTCAAATGCTTCTCACCGTTCTTCCACAATCGTCGACATTTTTCCAGCCAACCAAATGAACATTCGACGACCCACCGCTTGGGTATCACCTTGAAAATATGGAGTTCACTGCGTTTGGCTATTTCGACCGTCGCGCCCAATATATGATGCACACTCTCCGCGAAGGTTTCTCCGGT
>NZ_JBEBMB010000031.1:0-34980 GCF_040081915.1 Xenorhabdus sp. SGI240 | reverse complement strand
GTCGAGCATCGCGTTAAATTAATAATTAATTATTCTTT
This sequence comes from Xenorhabdus sp. SGI240, assembly GCF_040081915.1. Classification (NCBI taxonomy): domain Bacteria; kingdom Pseudomonadati; phylum Pseudomonadota; class Gammaproteobacteria; order Enterobacterales; family Morganellaceae; genus Xenorhabdus; species Xenorhabdus sp. SGI240. The sequence goes on along the minus strand of NZ_JBEBMB010000031.1, from coordinate 34,942 downwards.
TGCAACTCCAAACCAAATGAAATTTTAGTAAGTTCATATAATTAACCCGACTTCTGGATAAGAAATTGACAAAAAGCCTGTTCCAAGAGCAAAGTTTTGCTGCACACCAAAGTACCTGTCTAACCCTGAGCTGGCAAAAGGGTTTGCGCGAGTGGTGTTTGATATGTTGAAAGGGGCTTGAGTTTTTAGTTGCCCAGGAGTGGTTACCGGCGCATCCTCAGAGTGGAAAGAGATCAACATTATCATTAGCGCACTGGAAGCTGAGCTGGCGCGGATCGATGAGAATATGAAGATCGTCCCTAAGAACCTGATGGGTTATTTTGCGCCCAACCAACACAAATAACTTTAGCTTAAAAATATAACTGCTATGATCCTGAAACCTCATCCAAAGGAAATCAGCAACAAGCCCACGGTAAGATAAATAACCCATGACACAACTCTCAGACACTATCCTGGCTCCGCATCCATTTGGAACCGAAATCACGCAGCAGCAACTTATTGAAAACTTTCAGCCATGCAAATTGTGGGAAGATCGTTACCGGCAGCTAATCAGTCTCGCCAGAAAGCTGCCTCCTCTAGCAGATGAACTAAAACAGCAAAATATCGAAAGATCCGGCTGTGAAAATCGCGTCTGGTTGGGGCATCAACAACTTGCTGACGGCCGATTGCATTTTTATGGCGATAGTGAAGGCCGTATCGTCAAAGGATTATTGGCAATCTTACTGACTGCCGTAGAAGGCAAAACCCCGGAGCAGATTGTGCAAACGCCTTTGGCCGGGCTATTCCAACACCTCGGCCTGGAACAACAACTCAGTGGCTCAAGGCTCAATGGCGTGAAAGCTCTGATAAATACCCTTCAGGAAATAGCGAACACTTACATTCATTAGGTTCGCTTAAAGCGCATTTTCCCGTTCAGCTTTCGCCACCATCTTTTTCAACGCGTGGGATACCGCAACAAAACCAAAAGTCGCCGTAACCATCGTTGCGGCACCAAAACCAGAAGCGCAATCCATTCGCTTGGAACCCTCCGCAGTACTTTTGGCAGCACAAACTGTGCCGTCAGATTGCGGATAAACTAACTGTTCCGTTGAAAAAACACAGTCAATGCCTAACTTGCCCTTGCCGTTTTTTACGACGCGATAATCCGACTTCAAGCGCTCTTTCAATTTCGCGGCCAATGGATCTTGCACCGTTTTCGCTAAATCCACCACCTGGACCCGGGTAGGATCAAGTTGCCCACCCGCTCCGCCAGTTGTCACGAGCGGGATCTTATAACGACGACAATAAGCCAATAACGCCGCTTTTGGTCGTACGCTATCAATGGCATCAATAACATAACTGAACCCTGTGGACATCAATTCAGCCACATTATCAGGGGTGACAAAATCGTCAATGCAAGTGACCTGACACTCAGGATTGATTGCTCGTATCCGTTCTGCTATGACTTCCGTCTTTGGTAAGCCCACATTCTGTATCAAGGTGTGCAACTGGCGATTGGTATTGGTGATGCAAACATCATCCATATCAATCAACGTAATAGCACCAATACCGGTGCGCGCCAGCGCTTCTGCCGCCCATGAACCCACGCCGCCAATGCCGACAACACAGACATGGGAACGGGCAAATAATGAAAGCGCTTTCTGGCCATATAACCGCGCTGTACCAGCAAAACGCTGAAGATAAGCATCAGAGAGAGAAACTTGCATTGTTAAATAAATCCTGCTTAAAACCTACCTCTATTGAGATAGGTTATCGATTGATGGTTTGAACTGGCGGGGATCTTACTGGTTTGCCGTCAAAAAACCAGATGATGCTTTCTTCAATACCCAAACACGACCATAGTGATTATAAAAACCTGCCATTTCACCCGCTTTCTCGCCAACACCGTGATAAATATCAAAATGGTTCCCTTTGATGGCACCACCAACATCCAGTGCCACCATCAGATGCATCCGATACTGGCCGGTAAATTTACCCTTTTCATCCAGTACCGGCACTTCCGCCAACAATGCTGTTCCGGGCGGGATTAATGATTTATCAGATGCTACCGAGGCTTTTGCAACAAGAGGCACTGCGCTGGCCCCCCTCACGAGGGTATAGGATTCAGGTTTAAAGAAAACAAATGAAGGATTCTGCTCAAGCAACTCTCTCACTTCGGCTTCGCTGTGCTGTTCTCCCCACTGACGGATAGCTTTCATCGACATTTTTTCGCCCGGGACTTCGCCACGGTCGATCAGCACTTTGCCAATACTGCGATAGGCATGTCCATTTTTCCCCCCATAGCCAAAAAAGGTCAATGGACGTCCATCCCCAAAATCGACATAGCCACTTCCTTGTACTTCCATCATAAAATTATCCATCAGGGAGTTACTGTACCCGATAATAAATTTCTTGCTCAGGGCACCTTTATATATCTCTGCACGACTTGGCAAGCGGGAACGTAAGTGAGTTGGCATTCGATACAGTGGATATTTAAACTCCCCTTGCCGGGTATGTCGTGCTTGCAAAACAGGCGTGTAATAACCGGTAAACTTCACGTTGCCGTATTTATCTTCGCCTTCCATCTGATAAGCCAGTAAACCGAATGCAGTTAAATCACAGGTATCACCACCGGACAGCATCCAGTGCTCAATGGCACTAAATAATTCACGGTTATTGTCATAAAGACGAGGAGAAGCTTTGCTGATATACCCAATTTGGGTGGCAAAGTCTCTGGCATTAACGGGAGAGCCTTCGGCATTAGGGGTATTAACCAACTGGAGGTTTTGGCTAATTCGCCCATCCTTATACTGCTGTGCCTGATCAGTGGGTCGAAAATGGCATCCCGCTAATATCGAAATGACACATCCAACTAAAAGATATTTACCCCAAACTCTCATATTAATACCTTATCTCTAGCCATCACTTACTCGGATCACGAACAATATCAAACACTAATCAATAATGATATGTAGTTAAAAAATAGCTTGCTGTTTCAACCCAGTTTATAGCGCAAAAATAAAACGATAAGTCCACTTTTAAACCAAAAAACAAAAAAATTAGTCACTTTCAATAAAAAAACTTGCAACCTCTCCGTTCCAGAGTATAGTGTGCCGACATCGAACGCGGGGTGGAGCAGCCTGGTAGCTCGTCGGGCTCATAACCCGAAGGTCGTCGGTTCAAATCCGGCCCCCGCAACCAATTCGATTAGATGTCGTTGTCGATATGATGTAGCATCGACACGCTCTGGTAGCAAAAGCAGTAAATAGTGTCATCATTGAATATTTGCATTCACGATTAATTATCAAGATATGTAAATAAACGGACGCGGGGTGGAGCAGCTTGGTAGCTCGTCGGGCTCATAACCCGAAGGCCGTCGGTTCAAATCCGGCCCCCGCAACCAACACTTTATGATGATATTGCTCAATATTTGCATTTACGATCAGTTATCAAAATATGCAAATAGACGGACGCGGGGTGGAGCAGCCTGGTAGCTCGTCGGGCTCATAACCCGAAGGTCGTCGGTTCAAATCCGGCCCCCGCAACCAATTTTTATTTGTCATTTTACCGTCACAACTTTTTCCCCGTTTTTATTTCACAGCTTGTTCGCTGATCCCTTTATTACTTTATTTCCACTGATTTTAAAATCTATGTTTAAACATTATTTCATTCCGATTTAAACATGAATGTAAAGCCAATAACCATCATTGCACCATCAGCAATAAATTCTTGCTGGTATTACTCAATAGTTTATCAAGGCGAATATTTCACCGCCTCGCCAATTCAGCGCCATTTTTGAAATACGCCTTGATGCCCGCAAAAATGGATTCCGCCACTTGTTGCTGGAATTTTGCTGTCTTAAGTTTGCGCTCTTCTTCCAGATTACTGATAAATGCCGTTTCTACCAAAATGGAAGGGATATCTGGTGCTTTCAATACCGCAAACCCCGCCTGATCGACGCTATTTTTATGCAGTTTATTGATTTTCCCCACCCGCTTGAGCACTTCTTTACCAAATTTCAGACTATCATTAATCGTTGCGGTTTGAACCAAATCCAGCATGGTATGATCCAAATATTTATCGCCGCTTTTACTGACTCCACCAATTAAGTCTGCCTCGTTCTGAGTTTGGGCGAGAAAACGGGCCGTATTGCTGGTAGCCCCCTTAGTGGAAAGCGCAAACACGGATGACCCCCGTGCAGAGCGATTGGTAAAGGCATCCGCATGAATAGAAACAAAAAGATCAGCGCGCATCTTACGCGCTTTTGCCACTCTCACCGTCAAGGGAATAAACACATCTTCATTGCGCGTCATGTAAACTTTCATGCCCGGCTCACGTTTGATGAGTGCCTGTAACCGACGGGCAATCTGCAACACGACATCTTTTTCACGAGTTTTATATTTCCCAATCGCCCCAGAGTCTTCACCACCATGACCGGGATCGAGCATAATCACAATCGGTCGGTCTTTACCTGCCTTGCCGGGTTTGCGTGTCTGTGCAGGCAAATGCTGTTCTAAATTCCCACTGTTGTACTCTTCAAGCAGGGCCAATAAAGGATCATTATCCACATCCGCAGCCTTTTGGGGATACAGATCGAGCACCAGACGATGTTTAAACTTTGCAATTGGCGGCAATGTGAAAATATGCGGGGAGACGGGCTGTTTGATTTCAAAGACTAAACGTACCGTTTTAGGATTAAATTGCCCTGCCCGCACTAATTTTAAGTAAGGATCACGCCGCTGAACCTGTGCCCCCATACGGCTCAAAATACTGTTAAGCTGGATCCCCTGCAAATCAATGACAATACGATTAGGGTTTGCAAGCGAAAACTGGCGGTATTTAAGTGGAATATTAGACTCCAGCGTCACTCTGGTATAACTTGATGCAGGCCAAATACGAACAGCAATAACTTTTGCAGTCGCTGCATAACCTATTGGGCTGATGCTTAATAACCATACAGCGGCTGCGCCTTTCAGCAGGCGACGACGTGAAATATTATGGCCTGAATGACTCATCATTTATTCCATTTAAAAACAACCAAACGCAGTAATCTTTATCAAACATAATAGTCAGGCAGGAACTCTAATTAATTAGCAAACTTCTGTCATCAAAAAATGTATTTTTTGATAACCTGGTTTATTTATACCAATATAAATAATAACGTTATTTTTATCCATGTTTCCTCTTGCCATTTCCCTTCAAAAAGAATAAAAATACAAAAAAATCGAATAAAAATTCAATCAGAGAGGGTTTCATGAAAGAACGCAGTACCGAATTGGTTGAAGTCTTACGGCACTCGGTGCCGTATATCAATGCACATCGAGGTAAAACCTTTGTCATTATGCTGGGAGGTGAAGCCATCGCCCATGAGAATTTTTCTAATATCGTCAACGATATTGGATTATTGCATAACCTGGGCATTCGTTTAATCGTTGTTTATGGTGCCCGTCCACAAATTGAACAGAATATTGCCGAACACCATTGCCAATCGATTTACCACAAACACACCAGGGTAACCGATGCCAAAACACTGGATTTGGTCAAACAGGCGGCCGGCTTATTACAGCTAGAAATTACAGCACGCCTTTCTATGGGGTTAAATAATACCCCATTACAAGGCGCTAATATTAGTGTTGTCAGCGGAAACTTCGTTATCGCCCAACCTTTGGGAATCGATGACGGCGTCGATTATTGCCACAGTGGCAGAGTTCGCCGTATTGATGAGAAAGCAATCAACCAACAACTGGATAATGGTGCTATTGTGCTGATTGGGCCAGTTGCGGTTTCCGTTACAGGAGAAAGTTTCAACCTCACTTCCGAAGAAATTGCAACACAGCTGGCGATCAAATTAAAAGCAGAAAAATTAATTGGATTTTGCTCATCTCAGGGCGTACTTGGTGCCGAAGGTGACACTTTATCAGAAATGTTTCTTAATGAAGGCGAAGCTCACCTGCACAAATTGGAAAACTCGGGTGATTATCATTCAGGAACCGTGCGTTTCTTAAGAGGCGCGATTAAGGCCTGCCGCCGTGGCGTCCGCCGCAGCCATTTGATCAGTTATCAAGAAAATGGCTCGTTGGTTCAGGAACTCTTTTCCCGCGAAGGTATCGGCACTCAAATAGTGATGGAACGTTCCGAACAGATACGTCGCGCCAATATTAATGATATTGGTGGCATTCTTGAACTTATTCGCCCATTGGAGCAACAAGGTATTTTGGTACGTCGTTCACGTGAACAACTGGAAATGGAAATTGATAACTTCACCCTGATTGAACTCGATAATATCACTATCGCCTGCGCTGCCCTATATTCCTATCCCAATGAAAAAATTGGAGAAATGGCCTGCGTTGCTGTACATCCAGACTACAGAAACTCTTTCAGAGGTGAAATTCTGCTAGATTCAATTTCTAATCAGGCGAAACAAAGAGGGTTGGAAAAACTTTTCGTACTCACAACCCGCAGCATTCACTGGTTTCAGGAGAAAGGTTTTAAGCCCGCCGGAATAGATATGTTGCCCGTGGAAAAACAAGCGCTGTATAACTATCAGCGCTGTTCCAAAATTTTGATGCTGGATTTACAGGCTTGATGAAGCTTGTTGACGTCAGGCTAACTATAGACATCCCAGCCATATAATCCTTGGCCACATTGCATTTTATTGCGGGTTGAACCAATCTGCCAACCCGCTCCGCCGCTGTGTTACTGTAGCCACTGCTTTATCCCAAACTGGCTTATTGGCATAAATTGTCAATTTTTCCCTCGCCCGCGTCAGTGCGGTATACACCAATTCCCGACTGACTATTGGTGAGTGTTGGGTCGGTAACACCAAGGCCGTATGTTCAAATTCAGACCCTTGAGATTTATGCACTGTCATCACATAAGCCGTTTCATGTTGGGGCAACCGGCTTGGCTGAAATCCTTTAATCTGTCCATCAGACAACTGAAAATAGGCTTTCAGTTCATTATCCTGATTTTTGAGCATAATCCCGATATCTCCGTTAAACAATCCCAGGGTGCTGTCATTACGCAATATCATGATAGGGCGCCCGACATAACCACGGCTCTCTGCATTTTTGGGCAGGGTAATGACGCCTTTCCTGTGCAGTAATTGTTCCATTCGCTGGTTCAGTCCCGTAACACCAAAGGGACCTTCCCTTAACGCGCACAACAATCGAAAACGATTAAACGCCGCCAAAATGGCTTCTTCCGCCATCCGTTCATTTGCCATGGTTAAATACTGAGAGTAACCCGCAGCGGTTTCTGTCAACAGACGCTGATAATCTTCATCCGCGGCAAGTGGGTAAAAATCAACATCGGGAAAAGATTGATTCAGCACTGCCGCGACGCCTCTGCGATCCCCTTGATTCACAGCCGATGCCAATCGGCCAATGCCGGAAGCCGAGTTGAAGCGATAACTTTTGCGCAGCAGACACAGGCTATCCCGCACGGCAGGCGTATTTTTATCGGAATGTAAGGTGGAATAAGAGGTTAACTGACATCCCGTTAAGCGCTCCAATTGTTCAGACCGCTTGGCGCTATAACCTTGTTCAGCAAAACGGCAAATATCGCCCAATACCGCTCCGGCTTCAACCGATGCAAGCTGGTCTTTATCCCCCAAGAAAATCACTTTTGCCCGTGGCGGCAAAGCATCAACCAAATGCGCCATCATCGGTAAATCCACCATTGAGGCTTCATCAATGATCAAAATATCAAGGGACAGCGGATTATCACGCCCATAACGCAGTTTCTGGCTATCGGGTTGCGCCCCCAGTAAACGATGGAGAGTTTGCGCCTGCTCTGGGATGCTATGCCATTGTTCTGGCGTCAAATCGAGTTTCTTGACCGCTTCCCTCAGCGATTCAGTTAATCTGGCCGCTGCCTTACCGGTTGGCGCAGCTAATTGAATACTTAATTTTTTCCCTTCATGCAACTTGATCAAGGCCGCCAACAATTTAGCTACTGTCGTGGTTTTGCCGGTTCCTGGCCCACCAGAGATCACTGAAATACGGCTCGTTACAGCCACGGCTGCCGCAACTTTTTGCCAATCAATTTCTCCTTCAACAGTGACACCAAAAAGCGCATCCAAAATGCGACGTAACTGGATTTCATCAACCGCCGTTTGATCATGGGAAGATTGAGCAACAGTCTCGGTTAACGCCACCGCAGCAAAAAAATCCGCCACCCTCTGTTCACTTTGCCACATGCGCTGTAAATACAGGCGGTAATCATTCTCCCTTTGATGGAAAAGGATCACCGGTGCCGGAGTTTCCCCCATACTGACCGCCGGACACGCCTGTAAAACAGCCAGAATTTGCTGTTGATCGGGTTCTCCGGCCAAAGACCAAAGCGATGCCGCTAACTCCGGCTGCCTGCCTTCAAAAAAATATTTTGGCGAAATCCGCGCCAATGGCAAACAGACATGCCCCGCGCCCGATTCAGCGCTTAATAAGGCCGTAATCAACAGTAACAGAGGATTTTCATCCTCAATCATCGCATAAGCAAACTGCACATCCAAAGGGCGTAGCAGCTTCTGGCTCACCGCCTGTTGCAATAATGACATCATGGAATTCATACGCTTTTTTCCTTACCAACAGCACTGAAAAGCGTATCCAGTTCGTCAATAAATTCAAAGGGAGGCAAGTAGGAATAAATACCATGCCCCGGGTTATCTTTATCAATACCCCGCAGAAACAGATAGATCACGCCACCAAAATGGCGGCGGTAATCATAATGAGCTAACCGATGACGCAAATAACGGTGCAGCGCTAAAGTATAAAGCTGATACTGGAAATCGTAACGATGCTCTATCATGGCTCTTGCCATCGCCTCTTGCGTATATGACTGGCTGTTCTCACCTAACCAGTTTGATTTGTAATCCACGACGTAAAACTTATCTTGCCAGCAAAAAACCAAATCAATAAAACCTCTTAACATGCCTTTGACTTGATGAAAGGATAACGGAGCACATTGCGCAGACAGCGGATCATAACGACGGGCTAGTGCATCCATTTCCTTTGCATGTAATAGCTTATCTATTGGCAGGTAAAACTGCATTTCACTTTGCTGCCGATGACGAGGCACACCGACAAGTTTCATTCCTTGCTCATTCAGCTCTGCGCCCAGAATATCCTCTACCCACTGCTCCAATATGGGTGCCCAGTTTTCATCAAATCCTGACGCTGCCAGTTTTTCCACCAGCCACAACCGATCCGGAGGATTGCCGAAATCCAGATCTTCTAAAATACTGTGCAGGAATGTGCCCGCAGACGCCCCTCGCGGAAAAGTATGCGGCGTCATCTGTAACGATTGTTCTTCCTGCTTTTCACCACTCGCTTCAATATCCAGCTTCGGAGCAATGGATTGCACTATCACATCAACTGATTCCCCAAATGTCCCCGCATAAATGGAGGAAGTGGCGTGGGAAGCGGAATATTGTAACCCCGAATAACTCGTCACCCGCCAGTCATCCCGCACGGAACGTTGCAATTTTCGGGCTTCCAGCGACAGCGTATTTTCACTTTGGGGGCACCATTGCAAGTCAGTGGTATCTCCCGCTTGCCTTATTTCTATGCTGTCATCACAAAGCGCATTCAGGCTGTTAACCAGTAATTGTGCATCCCCTTTTTGCCCCTTTTGTAGCAGGTATCCAAGGGCAGATAAGTGCAAATCAGTATCACCTGCTTTTCCTCTATTCCCTTTGATAAGCGGGGCTACCCCGATGCTACAGTGATAAATCGAACGGGTTAATGCAACGTAGAGCAAGCGTAAATCCTCGGCCAGACGTTCTTCATCAGCCAGCTCCAAAGCTTCTTTCAACGCTTCATCATCATGAGAAAGATTAAGACAAGCCTCAAAGTTATGGCGATCATGATACACCGCCAGTTTCTGCTTCCTGTAACCACAAACAAAAGGCAAGCAAACCAACGGATACTCCAATCCCTTAGATTTATGAATGGTACAGATCTGCACCAGATGTCGATCACTCTCCAGCCTCAGTTGCTGGCTTTCTGATTGCGGATCCGGGCGTGAAATCTGTTGTGCCAGCCAACGGGCAACAGCATGTTCGCTATCTAGTTGTTGAGATTCCGCCTGCAACAACTCACCAATGTGCATAACATCGGTAAGCCGGCGTTCACCGTCATCACCGGCCAGCAGATTTTCTGCTATCCGGTATTTCGCCATGACTGCCCGCAACATGGGTAATACGCCACGAGTACGCCATAAACGGGCATAGCCATCAAATTCATCAACCAGACGATCCCACGCCCTTTCGTCGTTATTCAACTGGTCAATTTGTTGTGCACTTAAGCCAAATAGACTGCTGGCTAACGCACTGCGCAATTCGCGCGCCTTTTCCGGCGCCAATACTGCCTGTAACAACCACAGCAAATCTTTCGCTTCCGGGGTATCAAACACACTTTCCCGGTTGGAAAGATAAACCGAAGGTATTCTCAGTGCGTTCAATTCTTGACGGATCAATGCGGCTTCCCGCCGATCACGCACCAACACCGTAATATCTGTCGCCATCACCGGGCGGCTTGCTTCTGTTGGTTTATTTTTTGCCTGATATAAAAGCGCCTTTCCTTCTTGCCCTGCCTGCAACCAATCCCGTATTTGGGCTGCACATTGTCGGGCCATAGTTTGCTCATATTCCCCTTTGGAAACACCATCACCCGACTGTAACCAAAATCGTAAGGCAGCTTGATCCTCACCATGTAAGGAAAATCTCAGCCCACGATTTTTCTCTGCGGCATTAACGTCAAGAAATGGGATTTGTGCAAACAAAAACGGGAATTCCGGGCGGGAAAACAGTTTATTGACAGACTGCACCATTGATGCAGAAGAACGCCAGTTTGTTTCCAGCGTGTAATGGGCTTTAACGTGAGAACGAGCGCGAATGTAAGTAAAAATATCGGCCCCACGAAATGCATAAATCGCTTGTTTGGGATCGCCAATAAACAATAAGCCCGTTTCGTTTTCAGCCCGTGCATTTTCTGATTGATGGCGATATATGGCCTGAAAAATACGATATTGTTGTGGGTCGGTATCCTGAAACTCATCAATCATTGCGACGGGATAGCGCTGCCGAATGGTGGCTGCAAGCTGCTCCCCTCCTGCACGCCGCAAGGCACTGTCCAAACGGGTCAGCAAATCATCAAACCCCATGTAACCACGGTTCAGCTTCTCCTGATTAACCGACTGGCGAACTTCAACAATCGCTTTGGAGAGGATGATATCTTTCAATGTCAACGGGTGCTGATATAAACCCTCAATTGCTGCAAACAACGCATGCTGCGGAGCTTCCCCTTTTTTAGTCTTTTCTAATAAGCGTGATTGACAAAATTTATCCAATTCTTTGGGCAACAGGTAACCTTTGGTGGGTGATTTAGCCCACTCAGAAACACTATTCAGCCAGTTAGGTAAATGTTTTTTGCTGTAGCTACGTTTATCCACATCTGAATTAGTAATCAGTTCCTCTAACCCGGAAGCGGCATCATTCCACTGGCGTTTTATCACCTCAATCTGCTCAATAATTTTTTGATGGCGGCTAAACAGCGTTTCATCACCATCAGGGGCATTAAGGATATACGGCATATCCCCGTGCAAATAGTCTGAAATATCTTTCAATAATGCTTCCGGCCCATTCCATATCCGGCTGACTTCCGCTGCAATTGGCAATGGCAGGGGATAACAGTGACGGCGCCAAAAATCAGCACAGCCTTGTTTGCGTAACTGGTTTTCATCCTGAATTAAGGTCTGATCAAACAGGACACCAGACTCAAAAGCATTGTGGATTAACATGCGCTGGCAAAAACCGTGGATGGTATAAATCGCCGCCTCATCCATCTGGCGTTCAGCGGCTAATAACCACCCGGCCGCACTTTCTTTATCAGGAATTTCATCCAGTAATTGCTGATAGATAGGATCGCTAGCCGCTGTTTCTTTCCGTATACAAGCCAAGCGGAGTTGGTGGATGTTTTCACGGATACGTCCACGCAATTCATCCGTCGCCGCTTGCGTAAAAGTAACAACCAGAATCTCTTCAACACTCAGCGGACGGGAAAAGGCGGCAGAGCCACCCAATCCCAGTAATAGCCGGAGATACAACAAGCCTATCGTGTAAGTCTTCCCCGTCCCTGCGGACGCTTCGATCAGCCGCTGACCATACAGCGGCAGAGTTAACGGGTTAAGCTTATGAGAGGGTATTTCTTTGCTCACTGAGCATTCACCTTAATCGGTAATTGTTTCTGGAAATCTGACACATAGTCGTAAGTTTTCCAGCCTTTCAGCACGGCATATTGATGAGCCGTCCCTTTTTTCCCTGTAATTTGGGAAACCAGCGCCAATCCCTGACGTTTAAGCACGGCTTTTTCATAAAACGCAATCATCTGCGCTTTGGTGGCTTTCTCCATCGCTGCGATGATTTTCTCACGGGTATCAAATTTGAAATTATTACGCCCAAAATCTGCATCAAAGCGAGCCACTTCTGAATAGAAAGTCTGTGGCGGCTCACGCATTTCTATTAGCAATGATTTTTTATACTGTTCAAACTCAGCATCAGACATCGCTTTCAGTGCTTTCTCAGCCTGTTGATAGAAGCTCTGGTAACGTTGATGCAGGTAATCCGGTTGCTTGCTGTTACTTTGCAGCAAGAAACCCAATCCCCACTGTTTACCGATATTTTGGTTGAAAGCAAAAACCGCATAACCAAGTTGTTCTGTCGTCCTCAATTGATCATAGAACCACGGTGACAAAATGCGACTCAGCAAACTGGAATAAACCGATCCCCGGATACGGTCATACCCCGTTGGAATAAAGATTTCTTCCAGAGCGTTATCCGTGCTATTCGCCGTGCCAGTGAAATTAACCGCATAATGCCGATCAATGACAAGGTGCTCGCCAGTCCACCATACCGTTCCCTGGTTAGCGAGCTGCTTCTGTGCTGATTGAACGATATTAATACTCTGCTGTTCAGTGAAATTACCGAAGACCAGGGCCTGTAGTGCCGAGTGTTGGATCATGCTCTGACGGTAGTTGACAATATCGTCAACAGTGAGGATATCCAACTCTTTCAATTTTTCTGCCGGTTCAAAGTAAGGCACACCAGAGAGGCGGGAAATGGGTTGCATCGCCATCTGAAAAGCCTTGCTATTATTGGCGACTTCCATCTGTTCCCGATACCACGATTTCGCCTGATCCAGTTCTTCCTGGGATGGCGTAAACGAAATATATTGATTAATTGCTGAAGTTAACAACGCGGGTAAGTGCTGCGTATAACCATTGACGCCGATTTTCAAACCATCAACATAACCGGTATAAACCCCCATTCCCCCAACCGATGCCTGATAACTCAGTTGATCAAGTGCCAGTCCAGACAAATAGCTCAATAAAGTATCTGAAACCTGATCTTTGATGTTTTTCAATCCATTCGGATTGCGCATCTCCAATGCAATACTGCCTTTAGGTTCATCCGCAAAATATTGGCTCGGCATATACAGCAAGCGAACATTTGGCTTTTCCAAAATCATTTTAGGGTGTTTTTGGCTATCCGATGTTTTAACCAGGGATAAATCATCAGGAATATAGGGATTCAATTCAGGCAAAGAGAATAAGTCTCCCTGTTCGCGTTTTTTCCATTCCGCCCGCTGTCTTGGCGTAATTTTATTGACCTGGTACGGTGCCTGCACAAAGTAAGCTTCTTTGTTATGTGGCTCGGTTGGGCTGATAAACCAGATACGCGCATTTTCCGGCGTTAATTCGTCCAGACGGCTAGCTATCGCCTTTGGGTTGAACGCATTTGCAACATAACCCGCATCCAGCACATGGGATATAGGTAATACCAGCATGGCATCAGACAGCCCTTCGATGTAGTTCATATTGCGTACGATTGATGCATACTGGAACGACAAATTCAGGACTTTATCCATTTCATCGAAATAACTCTTGTTGATACCCTGTTGTTTCAGCAGATTAATGTAGGAAAAGATGGCTGCGATAACTTGATCACGCTGTTCAAGGCCCTTATCCGTGAGTGAAACATAAATATCAAACGTCCCGGAATTACCATCCGTTTTGGGATTTGCCCCGGCATCGATACTTTCGATTAATCCCTGCTTTTGTAACCAATCAGACAAGGTATTTTGGCTGCGATTGCCAAGCAAATACCCGACATAGGCGTCCGTCTTACTGCGAAAATCTGCGCTGTTGTCAGCAATGCTAAACTCCAGTCGCAACGCTTTGTAAGGTTGTGCGGGCACATAATGGATAATGGTGCCTTTTTCTTTATCTGTGATTGCCGGTACGGTAATGGCAGGCACCGAAGCATGTCGGTTCGGAATACGGCCCAAGGTTTCTACCGCAATCTGAGCCAATTTATCGATGGATTGATTGCCATACACAACCCCTTTCATCAGATTAGCGGAGTAATAGCGTTGGTAAAAATCGATCAGGGCTGTCTGTAACTTGCTGTCGGGTTTATCTTTCAGTGTTTCTAAATTTCCGCCGGCAAAGCGGGCATTCGGGTGAGCCGGATTGATGGTCTCGGAACGAATTTGCCATAAACGATGCCCTTCACCCGCACGCGCGATGGTCATTTCATTATCAACGGCATGACGTTCACGATCAGCATTGACTGGCTCCAGCAAAGGTTCAGCCAGCGCATCCGCAAGGCGGTCAACCGCTTCTGTTAAAGCGTCATTTTCAACTTCCAGATAGAATGCGGTACGGTTGGCATTGGTACTGGCGTTACGGCTTCCACCATGTTTTTGCAAGAATTCAGCAAATCCGCCTGCTTGTGGGTAACGTCTGGAACCCATCAATACCATGTGCTCAAGATAGTGGGCCAGACCAAGCTGATTATCTGGATTTTCCATATGGCCAACCGGAAGAGACACGGCAGCCAATGATTTAATCGCTTTTTCATCAGCAACCAGCAAAACGGTCATGCCATTTTGCAATTTAATCGCTTTATATTGACGCGGATCGCGATCACTTTTGTGGATCGTATCTGGCAATGGCTGCCAAGGCGATTGTGCATGTGCAGTAACCCCCAAAAATAGCAGAAAGAGCACCGTCATGATGCGGATAAGACATTTAGGCATAACCTAATATTCTCCCTAATTATTTAAATAATGATCCATTGGAATAGCGTGCTATCGGCAGTAAATAACGCTGAGTTTCACGCTTCATTCGCTCCAAAAGTGATTGATCAGCTTGCCGGAAAGCCCGTTGTACGTAATGATCAACGCTTTCCCCTTTTCTGTCATGTGTTCCTAACCAGTGTTCCATTAATTTATTTTCAGCACTTTGTTGAACCTCTTCACGAAAATCGATTTCACGAGTTTCTTTATCAAAACAGTCAACTAACCATGCCCAACCGCTTCGGCAAAATAAGGGCAGAGGTTCAGACATACCTTGAAAATAGCCCTCTACCATCTGGTTCAGATAGTGTTTCGCCTCCTCCGGTTTTAACGGTAAGAAACGATATTCTGACACCTTTTTATCTTCCTTCTCTTTTTTTCCCTTTTTACCTGTTCCATACATGCGGCTTTCACTACTTCCACCTGAAAGACAATAGGCAAGGTGCTCAATCCATAATTGGATACCATCATTGGCCGTTAAGTTCGCTGGGCGCCAACGTAAAATGCCATCAGACTGCACCTGACTGATTCTGCCAGCCAACATCACCGTGTCTAATGGCTCATATAAGTCAATAGAAGAAGAGGCTGTTCTCTCTTCACGCACCCTGGAGGCCAAAGGCTGCATGGATTCCAGTTGCTCCAGCCAGTAAACTTCACCAAAGGAACCATATGGCAGCCCTCCCGACGCACGGAGGTGGTAAAACAGAGACTCAGGTGCTCCCTGTTCAATCAGAATATTTAACAACAGTTGGTTAAATTGATAACGTTGCAGGTTATCCAGCACAAAAGGTTCGTCTTCAGGTAACTCCATCTCTTCAATGACAAAATGCACCTTCAGCCTTTGCTGAAAAAACGCCCGGACAGGGTATCGATAAAAGCGGATCAGTTCATCTAATGCAACTTCTTTTACCTCACTGCGATCAAACGCAATCGGCTGACAAAAATCAGGGGCTGAAACACCCTGTTGTGTCGCAGCTGGCAACCATTCTGCGGCATAACTTTGTAAGTGATGGGCTGGTAAGAAATTTTCTGTCGCAAAAGGCACACGGGTATGCTGTGACAGCAGATGTTTTCTGACATTGTTGGCACTGTCATCAACATTCAACATTTCATCGCCGGATAAGCAAAAACTCTGGCAAATATAATCCAGTAACTCGTTAACCAATACCGAGGGATTACACTCAGTATCATCGCGGATCGATTTGCCGATATAGCTAATATAAAGAAATTGTTCAGCCGAAACTAACGCTTCCAGAAAGAGATAACGGTCATCGTCACGCCGTTTTCTATCCCCACGCTGAGTTTTTTCTGCCATCAGATCAAACCCAAGTGGCGGGATAGTACGTGGATAAACTCCATCATTCATTCCCAACAGGCAGACAACCTTAAAAGGAATGGAACGCATAGGCATCAGAGTGCAAAAATTGAGGGAACCGGCCAAAAAGCGCTGGCTTATCTTTTCATCATCCAGACGAAGCGCCAGCTCATCGCGCAGCAGCACCAAAGGGATGCTTTCGGCATAATGTGCATTCAGTCCATTATCAACTACTTTTTGCCATTGCTGCGTAATAAGCGTCAGAACCAGTTCAACTTCGTCATCCGCTACAAAAAAAGTTTCCAGCAGTTGCGGACATACAGCCAACCAATCCGTCAATCGCTGTTCTTCACTTAAAATTTTACGCCAGCGATTCAGTGCCATTAAAAACTCAGCTAATTGCCCTGCCAGTTCGGCGGCAAGACCACTGGATTCATCATAAGGCAAAACATCATTCCACGGCCCGGCATGGCTATCCATCGCATAACCCAATAGCATACGCGTCAGGCCAAAGCGCCAGGTATTCTGCCCTGTAGCGGGCAACGATAATGCTTCAATATTGTCATCATCCAGCCCCCAGCAAATTCCCGATTCTTTTACCCAACGCCGTAATAAACGCAACCCTTCTTCCTGAATCGAGAATTTGTTAGCTAAAGCAGGGACTTCCAATAATGCCAGCACCTGTTCTGCCGTAAACCGACTCTGCGGCAAATCCAGCAAGGTAATAAATGCCTGCAAGACAGGATGCGCCTGACTAACTTTACGGTCAGAGATGGCAAAGGGGATATAACGATCATCGGGCGCATTACCAAAAACAGCCTGAATATAGGGGGCATAACTATCGATATCCGCCATCATCACAATGATATCCCTCGGTGTCAGTGAAGGATCATCATCCAATAAATGCAGAATTTGATCCTGCAATACTTCGATCTCCCTCTGCGGACTATGGCATGAATGAAAAGACAGTGAGCGATCTGCCCCATCAAATGGGCGCTTTTTCCGGCTGTTTTTAAAGGAATTGTCGGTAGAACCAATCTGGGCGTGATCTTCAAGGTTAAGGATATCTCGCTGAATTTGGTGCAAGACAGAATCAGGTTCTAATTCAACAAAAGCATGAATATCGGAATCTGGCTCCAATTGTGACAGCAGGTAGAGGTGATCCCTTCCCAATTTTCCCCAAGATGCCAGCAATGGGTTGTTCAGATCCTGTTCTCCTTCTGCATTAAACAGCGATGGCACCTCTTCGGGGTTTTTGAATCTTTCCAACCATTGTTTGCTTTTATAATGTTTTGGCTTACGGCTAGTTAACTTAGCAAGAAAGGCATAACTCTGGATATCGCCCCAATAATATTGGCATGGATTTGTGAACATAAGATGAATATCAATATGTTTACCTAATGCCTTCAATACTTGCAGGTAAGCGGGAGGCAATACAGATATGCCACAGATGAAAATACGCGAGGGAAGAGCCGCCAATGGAAAATTCCCTGCTTCCAACGTCGATATAAATCGTTGGTATAAATTGGCGCGGTGCCACAAAGGTTGTTGTTGCTGACGGGTATATGCTGTCAGTTCAAACCATAGCCTTTTTTGCCATAACTGGTTGCTGCCCAAGGCATCAATTAATTGCCCCTTTTCCCAGCTTTCCAACCATTGGGGGCGATAAACCAGATATTGGTCAAACAGATCGGCAATTCGGCCAGCTAACTGGTGAATTTTGCGTTTATCAATATCTTGATCAAGATAATGCCTGAGTGCTGAAAACTCCGGTTCCGTCAACAAATCGGGCAGTAAGGTCATCAGCTTCCACTTCATGGCATCCTTGCTGAAAGCACTGTCTTTGGGAATATCAGGCAACACTCGGGTAAACATCTGCCAGATAAAAGTTGCTGGCAGTGGGAACTCCATGTTCGCGGCAATACCCAATTTTTCTGCCAACTGAATTTGCAACCACTGTGACATCCCCGGGCTTTGAACCAAAATCACTTCTTTGCCAAATGGGTCAAAAAGGGGATTTTCCCCGATTAATTTCGCCAGCAACTCTTTAAGAAGATCGAGCTGATTTGAATGATAAACTCTAAACATCAATGCTCCCACTTGAATAGAACAAACCAATTAACACATTGATATTAAATTATATTTATAATTTCATTATCAAATCTATACAGATTTCTATACAAACTAAATCATCGCTAGGGGATTTTCATCTTGTCTATTTCCCTAAGACATCATTACTCTAATAAATCATTGCATATAGTGACATGCCATCCAAGAATAACCCTCTCTGTAAACTATCCGTTATTTTGTCACGCCTCTGTTTCAAACAATATCGTGATTTTTCACTACTGCGATTTGAAATATTAGCAGTGGTTAATCAGCTCGCTTCAAACGTAATAATAGCAACCGAAAGATATTTTTCATCTGACAGGTTGCCCTCTTAAAGAGAGATTGGTTATTTTGCAGGGATCAATAAGAGTTGTGCAAATAGGCTACCGGATTAAATCGGGTAGGCCGATTCATCAGCTAAAGTTTCAGCCGATGACTGGCAAGCCAAAGTGTTATTTCACATCTTGGTAATAACCTAATGATTCATTTGAAGACGTCACTTCGGTCTTACGGTGTAATTTAACGTCTCGGTGCTGGTTTCGTCCATTGATAGGTCGTGTGGTCATTCTACGGCGGTAACGTTCTTTAGCCTACAACGTCTGCGTTACTCCCGTTCTGATTGCCAGCCTATCCCGTCCAGTGAGTGATTGTCCTTTCTGGTAGGCTAATTCCATCATAACAGCTTTTATCGACTCTCGGTTTAACATGGCTCTCCCTTAAGGTGTTGCGATTATCGCTATACCTTGCCTGTACGGTACGCATTATAAACCGTTCTAGTACATACCTGCTTGTGTACCGCTATCATGTAACAAAGCAAGTCACATCAAAAGCCAGTAATAACACTGATGCTGAATTAGATTGAAATAATGAAACAAGTCAGATAGAAGTCAAGTTTTGACAGGTTTCAATGTTAACATTTGTAAATATTCCGAGATTCCCATTTTGGCTAATATGGCATATATGATTTAGTGTGCACGATAATCACTTATGATTAAAATAATCTGAATATATTTTATACACTGCGGATAGGTGTACTCGAATATCCTGATTACCTACCAATAAATAAACATGCCCCAGATTATCTCCTGCACGAGAGAGGCCAGCCCTTGCTCCTTTCACTATTGTTGTATCTGGTGCTGATTTCTTACGAAAGTGCTTAGTGTGATTACAAAGCTCACGGATTATTCTGTAATCTTCTGATTTAAATAGCAGTTCTACAAATTTTTTTGCGATTTTATCATCATTTTGACTACCTTCTTTCTCAATCCATTCCTGTAGGTGAGAAAATGGAAATAATGCATCTAATAATGTGCCTGTTGACGGGGTACTTAAATATACTTGATACTTACTTTCTAAGTGCTGAAACATATCTTTCGATGTTGCTATCTCAAACAATCCTGACATATCAGAAACCCTCTTTAATTTAACGCTATTTATTGAATTAATTAACATTCACCTAACCGGATATTCTATTATCAAATTAAGCATCAGAAAAGTATTAGGAAATGTTAGGATTCTTCTTTTTTAGGACTGTCAAAAACATCATTCCTTAACATGCCTTTAAATCATCACAGTTCACGCTATAGCTTTTCTATAATCGCCTGTCTCACGGAACTCTGCACGGTTGCCGCGTGTTACTCTGCTACCTTTGATGTGGTTGTCCACGGCATCAATAATGGATTGCTCACAGGTCACAATAAGCCGTGTTGTCGGTGTGCCGTTAAAATAGCGGTTAGTCTGCTTTTTGGTGCTTGTTGCATATATCTCCTCACGCGAGCGTACTGGTCGCTAAATCATCATAATCATAGTTTACCATCCCGGTTTATGCGTTGGCGGTAAGTATGATCATTGTTGTTTCGTCTATTGCCAACCGATTAGTCCTCGCTCTGCTGCTTTCGATACCTTTCATCAATATTGTCAGTACGCCAAAAGTTCCGAAATGGTGGAAAGGTAGAGGTGTTTTTCGTTGGGATCTATTGAGATGGTAGAGAAAATGTTACTACTAGTTAGTGAGAAGATACCCCGCTATGGCTATCTTCCCAATGTTGTTCAAGTAGGTATTGACTAATTTTATGACTTATTGCGAATCTTACGTTCAATTAGTTGACCACGTTGATCAAAATAACGACTAGGCCAGATCTCAGAAGGATGTATTTCGAGATAGTTAGCGATGATCCATTCGCCTTTAGGCCACTGCCTGCTGAGTGCATTTGCTAAGGTTGATGAACTGAGTCCGGCTTCACGAGAGAGAGCTGCTAAGGTTGTACCACGTTTACGTAATGCGGCGATAATATCGGCCTGATGCCAATCATTTCTAACGTTATTCATTCCTGCTACCCCTTCCATTAATTAATATTGATGGTGGCGATTCAGACGGGGTTCGCAGTACCGGGACACTCGTCCGGCGAGACCGAAGTCTCCCCCACCTGAACCACCATTGAAAAGGCGATAACAGGCACACTGGTAGAAACATCCTACCAGTGGAGTGTCTTTAAGGCTGCGAAACCTTACCACTAGATTTTGCTAATGGCGGGAATACTTTAACTAATTGTTTTACCTAACACAATAACTGAACGACTAAGTTTAACGGTTATAACGTCTATCAAGCGTGCACAAACTCAGAGGAGAATACGGACGGCTAAATCAATCTTTGTTGTTTGTTCTCGTTCGTGATCGCTTCGCTATCCGTATTTCCCCTTTGTTTTTCATACTAATTTTACTCATTTCGAAACATTTTCCCTGCGTGTCGGTTAGGTTCACCGTTCCGTGGTACGTCAGATAATGTGTATACAGGGCGAGGGTTGCGGTGAGTTTTTGCAGGAGTTCGCTACGTGCTCTGCACGGCGGTGGAGTACTCCCCATTCAGTGCCTGATTAGATCAGGATGAATGCCTCATTATTCGTAACGTGTGATATCTCCTTTCTTTACAGCATCAGCCTGTTTAAGGCAATGGGTGAAAAATAAACGAAATAAGTAAACTAAGGTAGAAAAATACCAATGAAAAGTAGTGACACTGAGTAAAACGTGGTTCAAATCGTTCGTAAAGCCAGACCGGACATGCTCTGGACGTTGACGCTTGGCCGCGTCACTTGGTAATCGCTTCGCTTAAACTCAAGTGACGCGCGAAGTTTTCGGGACGTTTATCGTGCGTAAATCAAAGCATGAGTAAAAATCGTGCAAGGACAAATAGTGATAGTAAACGTGGCAGGGTTACTGCTCTATGTGTGTGATAAACCGGTTCAATTTAACCGGGTAACTTTCATCGTCAACTGTGGGTTATGTGTCTGACGATATCTGCTTCCAAAAGTGCGCAGATGTACCGCAATCTTGCTCTCCCTTTCAGGCTACGGGAGTTTTTAAGCCATTTTTAATGGCCGCTGCCCATCTGTGATGGTAATTAAACAAGTTTAGATTAGCATTTTTTTGAGCTATTGCAATTAAATACTACTAATTAGAAAATATTATTGATGAATTTTTCACACAAGTAATTTACCTGACACTCCGCAGCTATATCTGTAATAGTTTGATCTTCAAGTGTTTATATGAATTTAACACATATATAATTAAAAACATAAAATACAATGGATAACCATTGTACATGTTACTGGATATGATGAGAATAATATATTCTAATTTGGTTATAAAATATTAAGCTAAAGTATTTATATTCAGGTATATTAAATTTTATCTCAGGCTTACTGATAGTAAAATGAACCTCCTATTTTTCACTATAGAGGTAACAGCTGTTACCTGTTTATTTTTCTTTGATACTATTAACCCAGCGGAGATTTACATCATCATAAATTAAAATTTTATAAATATTTCAGTTGGATAGATATTATCTCTAAACTGCCGCAAGATTAATATAAACAATTATCTATTAAAAAACTACATTTTTCGAAAATATATAAAAATAACAAAATGCCACGATCATGAAGACATATTTTTTGAAGCAACTCCAAAAATCAAGGTGGAATACCAGTTGGATAACCCATGATTTATTTGTTATAGTCCACACTTGAAACATCAAGTTAAGTATACTTTTACTCAACTCAAGTATAAGAGGTCTGTATCATGTTAGAAGAACCATCAAAAGATTCCCCTGAAGTTTCTAAAGAAATCCCCTATGAGCAAAGTAATTTATTAAAGTCTAGATGTATTATTATATCTGGTGAGATTAACCAAAAGTTAGCTGAAAGGGTAACAACACAACTACTGATTTTACAAGAAATAAGTAATGACCCAATAAAGATTTTTATTAATAGTCAGGGTGGGCATGTTGAAGCTGGTGACACTATTCATGACTTAATTAAATTTGTAAAACCGGAAGTATTTATAATAGGAACCGGTTGGGTTGCAAGTGCCGGCATTACTATTTTTCTTGCTGCTAAAAAAGAAAACCGCTATTCCCTTCCAAATACTCGTTTTATGATCCACCAACCTTTAGGAGGATACGAAGGAAGAGCATCTGATATTGAAATCGAAGCTAGAGAGTTTTTGCTCATACGTAGTCGCATAAATCAACTTATCAGTGATGCCACGGGGCAACCGATAGAAAAAGTTGAAAAAGATACTGATAGAAATTATTGGATGCGTCCTCAACAAGCTACTGAATATGGAATTGTGGGGCGAATAATAACTAAGTGGGAAGATATCAATCATAAATAATAAAGAGGGTGGGCGAAAGCTCACCCACTATATTTATGTTTTAAAAACATTGGTGCTTGCCACTCATCTTCCAGAATTGCGTATATATACATATCACTCCATATTCCATTTATATACTCATTTTGTAATAAGTGTGCTTCTTGACGCATTCCTAATTTTTCAACTAATTTTTTAGAACCTACATTCAAAACATCTAATCTTGCATAAATTCGATGACATTTAAAATATTCAAAACCAATATCTATTAATGCGCCTAACGCTTCTGTTCCTATGGATTTTCTTTGATATAATGGATGGAATATACAACCTATCTCCCCTTGTTGCGATTTTTTATTAATTAACCTCAACATTACCTCTCCAGCTAACTCATTAGTCTCTTGTATAATTACAGCAAGCCTTATCTCATCACCGTCATCATTAAATGCAGGGTTAAGAACTTTGTTAAATTGTTCCCTAATTTCACTATCTGTTGGAGTCGGGATGTATAAAAATTTATAAACTTCTGGTAATGAATGATAGCTATCATATTTGATGAAATCTTTTTCTTCAAATTTACGTAGAGTTAAGTGAGATGTAGAATACAAAATAGGAACATTATTTATTAGCATAGATGCCTCCTAAATTACTTATTTGTCAATTTATTAGTAATATCCCTTTCTTTTAGAAAAAAGAGACAAAATAATCCTGCCAGCAAAGTCAAGATAAATATAATTATGAACAATATTTGAAATGTTACTCTATAGGAATAAGAAACTATTTGAGTGCTATCGCTAATTGAGCTGGAATTAATATATATTGAAGTAAGTATATTTATCAATGACCCTACGAGTGTGATAGCAATGGCTTCGCCTGCTACCCGCATAGTATTAAATAATCCAGATGCTAATCCTGCTTTTTCTTGAGGAACAACGCTAACAGATAAAGCATCCATTAACCCCCAAGGTAAGGCATTACCAATTCCTATCAATGCCATAGCAAAAGATATTAACCAAATTTTTTCATATGTGGAGTTGATTAACATACATACACCAATGGAAGCTATAAAAAAACCAATCCCAGAAATATTATTAATTGGATAATTTTTAGCAAGACAACCAGAGAGAAGTGGAATAACAAGCATCGGTAAAGTTAAAGGTAAAATAATTATCCCTGTTTGAGATGCACTGAAATTGCCTCCAGTCATAAGCCACATTGGTAAATAAACAAAAAGTGATATATAGCTAAAAGCCATTAATAATGGTAATAATTGCACACCAAAGAATAAAGGTATTTTAAATAAAGATATATCGACTAATGGATTATCCGTATTTTTTTCTATAAGATAAAAAGCCATTATAAAAAGAGCCACAAAAAATATAATCACATAAATTCTTATATCACTAAACCCGATTTTTCCGCCTAAAATAAGTGCATATGTAAAAAGTATTAAAGCTAAAGTAAAAATAATAAGACCAATCCAATCTAGACGTTCGGCATTATCATTTTTTGATTCTTTAATTTTCCATTGTCCTAATGCAACAATTAGGATAGAAAAAATAGATATTCCCCAATAGAGTGATCGCCAACCCAAAAAGTCAATCATAAAACCAGCGATAATAGGGCCAAATGCAAGTCCGGCTCCAAAAGATGTACCTAATAATGAAAATGCAATAGTTTTGTTTTTTCCATAAAAATCTTGAGCTAATAAAGATGTAGCGGAGGTAGATACTAATGCACCACCTATACCTTCAAGCATTCTCATTGTAATTATGATGAGTAAATCATGACTTACAGCAATACATATAGATGAAAGGCTAAATAACACCAAACCAGTTATAAAACATAATCTTCTTCCAATATAGTCCCCTGCAACACCAGCAGCCATAACAAACCCACCGAATGCAATGACATAGGAATTTATTATCCATTCTAGTAAAAACCTATCTCCTCCTATATCATTTTTCACAGCATGAAGGGAAATTGCAGGGCCAGTAAATACCAAAGGTATCACAAATGCAGCACAGCAAATAATCATAAGCACATCATATCTTTTTTTTGCAAATTTTGTCATAATATTATATCAACATTCTAATACTGTATCTTATTAAAAAATAACTGAAAATAATCAGTTGAGTCAATTTCGAATTTATCTTCAAGGTTTTCATTTAGCCATTTCAAAAAGGAATTAGAATACTCAGTATTATTTCTTTTATCTATTATTGATATGGCTTTGTATGCAAAATCATACAACTCATAGGACTCTGCAAGAATTATAGCAAGAACGCAAAGTTTTTCACTAGACATAGCATCCCAATCATTAACATTCCTAATAAACAAGGCATCACTCCATATCCATTGATTTCCATAAATAAAAGGATCCTTGTTTATAGTTATAGGTTCCAAAGGTCTTGTACCATATCCCATAAATTTAACAAAATTAAATCCTTGTGAACGTAGCAGAATTTCTATTTCAGAGAATCTAGGCTGCCCTATATACTGTTCTACAAATTCAACTTCACATTCAATTACAAGAGTATTTTTAAGTTTTTCCAAAGAATTATATAGAGCAAGATATTCACAACCTTGAATATCAATTTTATATAAATCTATATATTTTATATCATCTATATCATCAAGTCGTTTTGTTTTAATAATTTGCTCATCCACAACCAACATCCATTCAGAAAAGGATTTGTATTTTTTCATTTCTTCTAAGTTAGGTATTAGAAGGGACGAACACCCGGGAACCTGACAAATAGACAGTTTATGTATACTTCCATCTCCAATAGCATATGGGAAATATTTAATGCTTATGTCCTTGTTTGTTTTTAATTTTTCGAATTCATCAGGATTAGGTTCAAAACCATAAATATTGAATGGATATGATTCAATTATTCCATTGTAATTATTTTCTGTCGTATCAAAATTAGCCGCACCTATATCTACTATTATTATATCTCTATTTTCTTTTATGATATTTTCATATAATTCAATAAGAGGTTTGATTGCCATATCTTATACACCCGTTCAAAGTTTATTCAAATGCCATTTCTCTTGTGCTATTCATTAATTTTTTTCCTAGTTCAGTTAATTTTGCATTTTCTAATATTATATTCCAACAATCATAAAACTTTTCTTCAAACGAAGCTGGATTATTGGCGTTATTGTATGCAGTATCAACTCGTTCTAAAATTGGATCATAATTATGATAAGTGCTTAATTTCTTTAAAATACGCATTGTTCTAGCAAGAACAAACATTGCGTGATATATTCCACTTAATGGCCTAGCTTCACGACGTAGTGGAGACTTATATGTGCCACTATCCTCGTTTAAAATTATTGGGTCAATAAAAAAAAGCATGTTTAAATGATTATGCCCAGCTTCATGAGCCAAATTCTCGAAATACCGAGTCCAAATTTGATTTTCTCTTAATTGACTCATTCTTATGATTCCAAATGTATTTAATGATGAACCAGCATTCATGGTAGGAGAATTAACAATGATAATATCTGTAATTAAAGAATCCAGCTCATCAAATAAGTCAAGATCAACTTCTTTCATTCTACTTAATGCTTTGTTAACAGCGTACGTTGAATTATCTAATTCTTTTTCTGACGGGGCATTTCCATCAAAATGATAACCATAAGTATTTATCATTCCATAATCACATGTATCATAATAAAATTGATGTAATGATTGTGTATACCCATTAGTGAATAGTCCTATAGCACGTGGTGACTGTTCAATATAATTTAATTCATTAAAACAATTCAATATATGTTTAATTAAAAATCCATCGTTATCTTCAATAGCTCTCAACAGTCTATTATGTAATACATGTATCATTCCACTTATTTTACTTTTTTTATTTAAATTATTTATTTTTTCTTCTGCTGACTTACAATTAAAACCGGAATAATTACATTGTTCGAAAATATATGAAAGACTATTAATAATACGCTCATTTATCTGTTCTCGTATTTTAATGTCTCTTTTTGCATCTGGGCGAGCATCATATATATCAAGCATAAACACCCCTATTAATAAGATATTTTTATATCAAATTATCAACATTGCTATGTTGATAATTTGCAATTAAATTCTTCCTAAAAAATACTGCCGCAAACTTTTCGCTTGCGGCAATAAATATGGATTAGTTTACCTGATCCATAATAGGTGTTACTCGATTTGCCGAAGCAGAAAAAATTTTCTTGCTATCAAGTTTTATCTTATTAGTTTTCTTGTCTTTTTTTACAGTATTCATAGTGTATCTCCTAAATTTAATATAGTTCATTTACTACTATAATTTACCAGAATATACTAATTAATGACAAAAACTGATATAGTTGGTGTATCTGGTAAAAGTGAGACTACCAGATAAAAACAGAACTTCAACATTTAAATAACAATATCGCGTGTATTTTTTTTGACTAGATAATAAAAACACATAACTTATTATTTTTTGATTTCAATTTGCGTTATAATTATAACGATTTATAATAATAAAATTATTATTCAATTTTATTCCTAACGAATTATTATTAGTGAAATATTATCTAAATTAAACTTCAAGTAATACAATAGATTAAAATCATACTGACGCGCTGCGCTTGTCTTCTCCTATTTACCGGGCTAATGAATTAACCCGGTAAATAGGAGAGCTGAAAAAATAACCGTTACTATCGATTATCTTTATACAATTGCACAAATCTTCACGGGATAACGGGATAAATGACATATTTATTATATATTTCATATGGTTGAACTATCCCACGTTATCCCAGCTTATCCCGTGACAGGACGTTATCACTTTTAATTCATTTAAATTCAATTAATTACAACCCGCCAAAGAAGAATATTTTTCGGGATAACCTCCACTATCACAATATTACTTTATTTGTAATTACACTATGTTACGGGATAGAGCGGGATAACACGGGATAATTTAAAAAACTATAACTAACTGATATTTATTAAAATAAATCTCTCTTATCCCGATATCCCGTTATCCCAACGTTTTTTAATCCTAAGTGAGTTAATCTTCATCCCTGAAAACCAGTACGACAAATCGCCCCTGAGTCCCATTCACTGAAATAGTTTTACTGATAAAGCGGTCTTTTTCAGCTTTAACCAACATTCCAGCCTCTTCTAAGGCTTCAAAACCCGATTTATTCTGCAATCCCTGCAATATCTCTGCTTCAAATACACTGGGGATAATATGGTATTCCGCCTGTCCATCATCACGACGGTTGTTCACCAGATACCCGGCAAGATCATTAATTCTCATGGCGTGTGACGTATCAATATCACCGTTTGGCCTGCCGTAGGTGTAAGGCTGGAAGCGTGAAAGTCCGTATTTCTGGATAAAGTCACGGGTACGGGTAACAACCTGATATTTTTCCCGGTTCCCGATACCAAAATCCGCTAACCAGTCATCGAAACTTTGCTTTATCGCCGCATGACACGCTTCTTTACTCCAACCAGTGATATGGGTTGCCAGCTCTCCGGTGGCGTCCAGTAACGCGAAACGAACGGCCACACGCTTGACTTGAGCTGAGGCTTCTTCTGGCAGGCCATCAAGCCATTCTTTCTCTTTACGGGCAATAAGTTCGATAGCCTGCTCCTGATGCTCAGACAACCATAAAATCCATTCACGACCGGCTGCACCACAATAGCGTTTAGATTCTCGCTTGATTGCCCTTGCATGGGAATCACCGTCTTCATAACCATTGAAAAATTCAGTATCAATAAAGGGCACACTAAGCAGCCTGACGAGCTGTCCGGCCTTGGGCGTGATCCCGCCTTTGATCAGGAAGGTTTCTAAATCTTCCTCGCCGGTTGAAAGGGCGGCAATTTTCCAGCGGATCACGGCACGGTTCCCACCTTCGCGTTTTCCCTGAATCTTACCGACACCGTTAAACAGGCTGTAAGCACTGTTAGCGACTTCCTTCGGGTTGGAGCTTTGCCCGATTTCGTCAATGGGCATGAAACCATCATTACGGGCGGCGGCTTCGTTATTTAAGCCGTGGTTAGTGCCGTGCCATGATAACTTAAGTTCTTCGGGATCGCCGTATAAGCTGCTGGCAGCCTCAACAGTAGTGGTTTTACCTGCTGAGGATTGGGCAAATAAATGCACACCAAAGCAGCTACCGCCTGTCAGTGAGTTAAGCGGGGCAGACAATCCTACCAGTACGCCCAGCATCATTGAGCGGTTACCTTTCAGCAATGAGGCAACGTGTGTTTTCCACTGTTCGGCGGTTCCTCTGACTACATAACCGGCAATCGCAGATGTGCCGCCACTGAACGCGACAGGCATATAAGGCTGGCCGATGATTTCACCGTCCGGCATGACATACGCCCCACAATGCCAGCCAGCTTTCTGTGTCACAATCCATTCACGGCGATCGCCGCTGCGTTGCAGGTGTTCAGCCAAAATGGGCAACAGACTGTTTTTTACGGTAATGTTCATGCCCCGTGAACGTAATCTAGCCCAACCTACAGGCATCCCTATTTCACGGCGCGGTAGGGCTTCAACGATACATTTTCCCGAGCCTTCCTGGTGGAGCTTAATAATGAGATAACCTTCGCTGCCATCGTTGCCAATACCCACTATCTCCATGTAATCACTGAGCCATTTTTCAACTTCGACGATCTCGCCGCCTTGCTCTTTGGGTTCAACCCAGTAAATACCTTTCTTACGGATATCAACATGGGGCTTTAACTGATCGTATTCTTTCTCACGGAATTCATCTGAATGAATGGTCGCAGACCTTGCCACTGGCACTTTCTTTTCCACCTGATATAACCCATTACTGAATGCCTGCTTTGTTACCTCAATGCCGTGACGTTGGCGATAATCGTCCCAGTCAGCTTTATGCTCTGTAGGCGGCAACGTGATCCAGCCATTAACCGCTGCATAAAGAGCGTGGTAAACTTCATGGTTGATATCACAGGCCAGTGACAGCAAATCATGCAATTCTTCCGAACAGTGTTGGCTGGCCTGCTCAAGAATGATTTCATATAAAGAAGTGCATAACCCCGCACGAAACGAGGATTGACCGAATGGATCTCTTTCCCGGCGTACAATGTAATTGACTAATTTATTCACCTGGTTCTGTGGGACGTGTTTCAACAGATCACGATAAACCTCCTGATGAATGCCGTGTGCCAATGCAATCAGATTATTTAGGTTGATTTCGCAGCGTTCATCCTTAGCCTTTTTGGTAATGAACGTGAAAAGTGAGATCCCCAGACCTGCACGATACAGAGCCTGTTTTAATGAGATAGGTTTATTACTCATTGTGTGCCCCCTGAACAGGCAGACGACCAGCAAATAACAAAATATAGTTGCGAACAAGCGTCATTCTTGCATTGTGTTCATTGGATGCGGTTGTTTCTATACGGCAAGGTATTGCGGCTAAATATGAACATTTTATGCTCAAAAACAGGAAATTAAAGTGAGTTTGGGTAGGGGTAGCCATCATAACGACGATCTCCTTTTCTTTTTCTAAGGAGTCACCGCGAGAGGTCTCAATCTCTGTGGGGGCGGTGACGCTGACAGGGTTGAGACTACTGGTAGAAAAGGGAAACCAGCCAGCCCGAAGGCTGCCCCATCAGCATCACCATTGAATTCGTATAGGCAAATAACGCCTTATTATTAAATAAAAGGTGCTGTGATACTACGACATAAAAAAAGACGCTTGGCGCGTCATGTATCGCCTTTTCTATTATCAGGGTCTCAATCCTGACACCAGATTTTGCTGGTGCAAGAGCAATATAGCCAATGCTTAATGACAAAGTAAAGAGATAATGATTACTATTTTTGTAACGGTTATTTTCTTGGGTAGTGAAATCGCCTGTTACAGCTGCGTGCTCTGCTCAGCACATATACAAAAAAACCAGCCCTTTTACTGGCTGGCTCTGTCTGTTGTTGGCGGTCTATGCTCGCTTAAATTTTCCGTGTACGACATTATTACCGTTCTCTAATGCTTCCATATAGTCAGCATACCATTGAAGCATTTCCCTGCGGCCATCAATATACTGAGCGTGGTTATATGTGCCACGAATAGAATTCTTATCAACATGAGCAAGCTGTGTTTCGATCCAAGCAGAATTATAGTTTTGTTCGTGCAAGATAGTGCTCATGGTGTGACGGAAGCCATGTCCTGTAGCTCTTCCTGCATATCCAATGCGCTTAATTAATACGTTTACTGTCATTGCACTCATTGGTTGAGCTTGATTAATCCTGCCCTGAAAAACATATTTCCCTTGTCCTGTAATGGGTTTTATCTGTTCCAAAATATCAATAGCCTGTCTCGATAATGGGATAATATGAGGGCGGCGCATTTTCATTTTTTCGGCTGGTATCTCCCATTGAGCTTTATCAAAATCAATTTCTAACCATTCAGCTTTACGCAATTCACCAGGACGAACACCAATAATCATTTGTAAACGCATTCCCATCTTTACGATAAAACTCCCTGTATACGCATTTAAAGCCTTATAGAATTCATGTATCTCATCAGCATTTAAAAATGGGTAATGTTCCTTTTTATGTGCAACAAAAGCAGACACTAAATCAGGTGCGGGATTATATTCAGCTCTTCCTGTAGCTACTGCATATCGCCATACTTCCCCACAGCGTTGGCGAACCTTTTGAAGTTTTTCTGTCGCTCCCCGATCATTCAACCTCGATAAAACAGCCATAAGTTCCATTGGCTTAATCTCAGTAATCGGTCTATTGCCTATATAGGGAAAAACATCTTTTTCAAATGTTTCCATCATTTCTATTGCATAAGAAGCTGACCATCTGTCTTTGCGCTTTTCGTACCATTCAAGAGTTATATTTTCAAAGGTGTTTGCTATCTGGTTTGCTACGGATATCTTTTCTGTTTTTCTTACTTCACTGGGATTAAGTCCATTAGCAACTAGCTTTCTTGCTTCATCGCGTTTGGTTCTGGCTTCGGTGAGTGTTACTACTGGATAAACGCCTAATGAAATCATTTTAGTTTTACCCGCAAATTGATAACGATAACGCCAGCCTTTGGAACCATTGGTATCAACCAATAAAGATAGCCCATTGCCATCCGCCAATGTATAGGTTTTTTCCTTTGGTTTAGCTCGCTTGATTGCCAAATCTGTCAGCTTCATAAATCACCGATATTGTATAGAAAAGTTGTGTAGGGAAATTCTATACAAAATACTATACAATAAATTGCAGATATTTAGAAAGACAGCAGTAGACAACAACAGAACAAAAACAATGTAACAAATTGATTTTTATTTAATTAATTTACTTTAGTAGACTATATTAGATGTCAGTTTTATGCCTCCCACTGGTACAAAACCAGCGTTCTAATTTACTTGGTTTATTGTAATGTACTGTCAACTTAATCGTTACCTGATAGCACCCCCAAGAACGAAATTCTTGTTGAACTTCCACTTTCCAGCCTCGCTGTATAGCTGCCTCTTCTTCTTTTTTCTTCAAATCAATCTGGCCTGCCAAACGTTCATACTGTTCCAACTGATTATGGACATACCGTACTGCTTTAAGCTGCCCCCAATATTGTTGAAAATTAGCGGACAGTGCTTGGTGGTAACGCATTAAACCCAATAAAGAGATCGCAAATACGGCAGATGCAATCATGACTTCAGGTAAACTCATCCCCTCTTGTCTTCTGGTTTTCATAAACAAAATTCAGCCTGAGCAACAGGGCAAAAATCCAACCAACCGCTTTCAATAGGAATAAGTGTATCTTGATTTAGAGGTTTCATCTGTTTCATCCATTGATAAAGTTCAAGCTTTTCCCCGGATGCAAATTGAGCAATCCCTTTTAATAAAAAAAGATTGTCTGAATAGTGTTTTAGGCAACTTTTCAAATTAAATTCAGTATGTTGCAGACAAACCCAAGCCCCTATTTCTTGCTGATTGATCTGCCACGACTGTGCCTTGCCCCATATCAATGATGATTCAGCCCGCCAAAAAGCCTGCAAATAATTTTGTTCATCCATCATCATAAGCATCGCACTTTCCTGTTGATAATGGAGCGCTTTCAACATCATCAAACTCAGCGCCAATAGCATCATTATCGATATCAGCAGAATATTTCCCTGTTGTTTCTCTGCCATCTATTTTTCTTTCCTTGATATATTTATCCCCTGATATTACGCAGCCGAATTGTAGCTTGATGGCGGTACACAATTGATGGGGATTTCAACCAATGGGCATCAATGAACAAAGTGATAAAAATCACCCTACCTTTTGCTTGTGATTTCTCAAGATGAAAGGTATCAATGACAATCTCTTTTGGATCAAATAGCCTTTCCCAACCACTTTCCTGACAATCGCCTGCTCCTCTTCCCCACTCAAGTGCTCGGTTATTTAAACGATAACCAAAAAACTCAGACTCAATGTGTCCCGGTTTTTCCCATTGATTATTTAAATTGAGATCAAAAGCAACAATAAAACAGGAGTTAGTAATTTCTGTATTTTTATTGTTAATGACCAATGGATCACCCTTGCACTGTTCTCTATCCCGACAATAACCTGCCCGCCGAATATCTTTCTCTATCAAATAAGTCGTTCTGTTCACCAAATAATGCAATCTATATTTACGATAGAGATCGAGAATTTGGACTGATAAAACCGGATACGTTTTTGTCATAGCAACAAAAATCACGCTACTGATTAGCAGAGCTACCATTATTTCCAACAATGAGAATCCTGCCTGTTTTTGTTTAAAATAAAAGTTAGTCAGAATCATGGGGTTTTTATGCCCTCACAATTAGGAAACGAGTTAATTGTATTACTGCATGTCCTGATTCGCCCACGTCCAGAAACTATGATACTCATGTCACCTGCCGAGTTTGCCAGCATGAAACTGGCTGGCATTGCTGTATTTCTGATCCCGTAAAAATCAATGCGATCAGTCGTAGAAAATGACAAAAATACATCTTCATGAGGGGAATCAACGCGTTCTCCATCACCTTCATCACAAGCAACGATTTTGGTGACAGACGATATCAAACACCAGGGCTGTCCTGTCACTAACCATAAGGTACGATCCTGATTTAAATAATTGGCTAAAGCCTGCTGCCTTTCCATAAAAGACAACACATTATGTACCGCTGATTGCAAACGCAGGCGGCTTTGATATTTCCCCCAATGATACAATCCCCAGGACAAGCTAATAGAAATGATGAGCATTGCTATCATTAATTCTAATAAAGTAAATCCATTGCTATTGTTAATGTTTTTATATTCCATTATTTTCTGGCGTCTATATTCAGCTCAATTTTTCTCAAGGGGAATATCGACTATTAGAAACTAAATGAACAGTGCCACGATTTAATTATGCGAAGCGCTTTGAAGGGAAAATAGATATTTTCTTTTGTTGCATTTTAATTGCAAGATAGATCACAAAATTAAACCTATATTTTCACCGTAGAAATAAAAAAGAGCAGAATAACTATCTACTCTTCATAGACAGGATCTTAAGAATTAAGTCTTTCAAAACACGCATACAATGTTTTGTTTTTACATGATTTTTTTTGTGATGTTTTGAAAGCGTTCCGGCATAAATATTCTTGCGCTTTTTCCAGCCAAAAATACGTTTCCGACCACGCTGTTTGGAGCAGAGTTTCTATAATTGGTCTGAGCCAGATGTCTGTATTTTGGGCTGCTTTGAACAATGAGACGGTAGAAAATAACTGGCTTGCCAACGAACGCCTGAGCAGCAGTGCCAGTAAACTGAG